>JANONN010000441.1:0-7903 GCA_031420835.1 Ignavibacteriales bacterium
ACACAAGAAGCGCAGTTTCTTCGTGAGCATCCGCTCTTCACGTATTTGCGTCCCGATCAGCAGGGGTCCGGCGATGCATATGTGATGGAAAAAGACCGTGACCGTGTGATCCGACTATTGGCGCGACCCGATGTACTGCGACTCCTTCCCGCCGACTTTGAATTCCTCTGGTCTGCAAAGTCCGTTGCATCGGGTGACGGCAACAAGTATTACACGATCTTCGCAGTACGCCGCACACCCGAACTGACCGGCGGTGTCATTGTGGATGCTCGCATGAGCGTCAATCCGGAAGATAATCGTCCCATCGTAAATATGGAAATGAGCAGCGAAGGAGCGCGTGAATGGGCACGCATTACCGGAGCCAATGTCGGTAAGCGACTTGCGATCGCGCTGGACAATGCCGTGTTTTCGGCTCCCGTGATCCAAAACAAAATTCTCGGTGGGCGCTCGCAGATTACAGGCATGGACACTCCCAACGAGGCCCGATTATTAGAAATCGTTCTTCGTGCCGGCGCCTTGCCTGCTCCTGTTTCTGTGATTGAACAACGCACCGTCGGACCTTCTCTCGGAGAGGATTCGATTCGTTCAGGCCTCACGGCTACAGGCCTTGCCTTCATCTTCACTATTCTTTTTATGGTCGTCTATTACAATATGGGCGGTGCAATTGCCGACACGGCGTTGTTGTTCAATATTCTTTTTATCCTCGGTGTGTTGGCGGCATTCCAAGCCACTCTCACCCTGCCGGGTATCGCCGGTATTATCTTAACAATCGGCTTGGCGGTTGATGCGAACGTTCTGATCTACGAGCGTGTGCGGGAGGAACTTGAGGGAGGGAAAACTTCACGCGCTGCGATTGACGCCGGTTATTCCAAGGCTTTCTCGGCTATCATTGACTCAAACATTACGACGTTTCTGACCGGAATTATTCTATACCAGTTTGGTACGGGTCCTATCCAAGGCTTTGCGATGACGTTGATGATCGGTATCGTTGCGAGTTTGTTCAGCGCCATCGTGATCACACGACTCATCTTCCACGTCTTGACAGACAAGGGAGTGACGCCCAGTTTTGGGTAAGAGAGTTTCTTTCGAAAAGGAAAAGGAGTAGTTTTTTCGCATGCGTCTCTTTAAGAAATCGAATATAAACTTTATTGGTATCCGCAAGTTAATGTACAAGGTCTCCATGGGAGCGATCCTGATTGGACTGATCTCGTTGTTCGTCAAAGGAATGAATTTTGGGATTGATTTCCGCGGTGGAACCGAACTCGTGCTTGGATTCCAACAAGCGCCCAACATCGGCGAGATTCGGACAGCACTCGGCGACGTTGGATTGGGCAGGAGCGAGATCAAATACTTTGGTACGGAAGGAGATGTGCTGATTCGAACAACCGAGCAGGATGAGGGTATGGTGATTGGTGACCGAATCAAGGGAGCCATCCGAGCCGCCTTTCCCGACCGCCAGTTTGAAGTCTTGAAAGAGGATAAGGTCGGCCCAAAGATCGGAGCGGAACTCCGGCGCGATGCACTCTACGCAATTCTCGCATCCCTCGTCGTGATCCTCATCTATATTGGAATGCGCTTTAAGTTCATCTATGGTGTTGGAGCAGTGTTGGCGCTCTTCCATGACGTTCTCGTCACACTCAGTGTTCTTTCACTTCTCGACGGAGTTTTTCCGGCACTGAATGTCGAGATCACGCAGGAAGTCGTTGCGGCTTTTCTTACGCTGGTTGGCGTCTCTGTGAACGACACGGTGGTGGTCTTCGACCGCATCCGCGAGAATTTGAAAATCTATCGCAGCATGTCGCTGGCGGAGGTTATGAACAAGAGCTTGAACGATACCTTGAGCCGAACCATTATCACAAACGGCACCATCTTCCTCGTGCTGATGATGCTTCTGCTTGTCGGTGGTGAAGTCACACGAGGATTTGCCTTCACGTTGGTCGTTGGCACCATCACTGGAACATACTCGTCCATCTACATCGCCAGCGCGGTTGTGCTCGATTGGAGTTTGAGAAAAAAGAAAGCAGCGGCTCGGCTGATCTCGCCGAAGACCTAACAAGCCATCACCGAAAGGAGCTTGATATGAAATTCAAGACAAAGGAAGTCAAGAACGTCACGGTCATTGAGTTGAAAGGAAACGTGATGGGGGGACCGGATGCCACGATGCTCAACGATGAGCTTCACAAGCTGATCGAAACCGGAAAGGTGCGCGTTGTGGTTGATCTTGGCGACGTGAAGTTCATGAACAGCTCCGGGCTCGGAATGCTTATCGGTGGTCTCACCACGATGCGGAATGCCGGAGGAGATCTGAAGATCGCCAGAGCCTCAGAGAAAATTGAAAGCCTCTTGATCGTAACGAAACTCATTACGGTGTTCGACCATCACGAGACTATTGACAAAGCCGTTGGCGCCTTTGGGTAAGAACGACATTGTTCCTGGCTCCCTCCAACGCGCGCAGCACACGCTTCATGATTGCGCTTGGTTTTCCTTTCCTGTTCGTCATACTTCTTCTTTCCGTCGTTGGTTGTCAAGAACGTCCACAACCGCGACCTCATAATCCTCGAACTGTTTTCGATGATCTCGGGAACGCCGTAACGCTCGATCGTCCGGCGAAGCGGATCGTTTCGATGGCCCCAAGCATTACAGAGACATTGTTTGCATTGGGATTGGATTCAGCTGTCGTTGGCGTTACGGACTACTGCGACTATCCACCGCAAGCGGGTACGAAGACTCGCATCGGCGGCATCGCGAACCCAAGTCTCGAACACATTGCTACCCTTCGACCCGATCTTATCCTAATGTCCGTAGCCGGCAATGCTCGCGGCGATTATGAAAAACTGAGAGAACTTGGATTCGGCGTTTTTGCGACAAATCCCACATCGGTAGAGGGTGTGTTTAAGTCACTGCTCGACCTAGGGGCGCTAACGGAAACGAAGGAACTGGCTGAGCAATTAGTCGCCCGACTCCGCGCCGAACGCGATTCACTTGTAACTGTTGCCCTGTCGGGTCCATCACGATCGGTGTTGCTCTTACTCTCGCTTCACCCGATCGTTGCAGTTGGCCCTCAAACGTTCCTCGGCGAGCTTCTGCGTCTTGCGAATGGCAGAAATGTCGTTGAAGTCACCACGACCTCCTACCCGATCCTGAACCGGGAAGAAATCCTCCGCCGCCAGCCCGAGGTCATCATCGTGACCAATGATATCGCATCGAATGTTGATCAGATCATCAACACATACCCTGAGTGGAAGAACCTCTCCGCAGTACGAAAGAAGCAGATCAGACTCGTTGATGCGAACTTGATTGCTCGCCCCGGGCCAAGGATTGTGGGAGGCCTGCGAGAACTGGTCAAAGCAATTCACGGAATATCGAACGCTCAATGATGAATGTAGAAGTCCTTATTGTACCCAAAAGCTGTGAAGGAGTTGTCGGGGGGGATGTGCGTTGGAACTCCTGAACGACGGGAGTCCCTGCACACTGCCTACCCGACAACTCCCTTGTAGCACTGCAGATAATGGAACATTATAGAACAAAAAATTAATTCCGCAATCCGAATTCCACATTCCGCAATTCACAAATTTGGAACCCAGCTCATGACCAATCAATCGAAACCGCTTTTCGTCGCTGTTGCAGGAAATATTGGCGCAGGCAAATCATCACTTACAAAAATGCTCGCCGAGCGCTTCGGCTGGAGCGCCTACTACGAGTCCGTTGAAGACAACCCCTACCTCTCCAACTTCTACGGCGATATGAATCGATGGTCATTTCATCTCCAAATCTACTTTCTCTCCAAACGATTCAAGGACCAGAAGAAGATTGTTGACTCGGGTGAGTCCGTAATTCAAGACCGCTCCATCTATGAGGATGCTGAGATCTTTGCACGGAACCTTTTTGAGATCGGCAAGATGGAGAAGCGCGATTACAGCAATTACGTATCGCTTTTCCATGTGATGATGGAATTCCTGAAACCTCCGGACTTGATGATCTACCTCCGCTCGTCGGTCGAGATGTTAGTGGAGAAGATCAGACGGCGTGGGCGGTCGTACGAGCAGTCTATTCCACGAGAGTACTTGGAGCAACTCAACCGCCACTACGAGGACTGGATTGGAAGATACAAGATCGGTCCCTTACTAGTGATCGAGGGCGATCATCTCGACTACGTGAACAAGAAAGAAGATTTTGAGCGGGTGGTGGGGTTGATTGAGGAACGCCTCATTCATGCTCAGTCCGGGCAAAAATAAAGAAGGCGCCTTGTAGTAAACCAAAGCGCCTTGCATCAACGTTCTTGTTCCTGCTACTTCGTCTTCCCCAAAAGAATCTGTTCGTACTTCACCTTGCTCTTGAGAAGATTGACCGCGACATGCAGTTGCTTATCATCGGGGAAACTTGCTTCAATACGCTGTTTCTCGCTTTTCATCCGACCGAGAATCTCCATTTGAAGGGGTGATTTCAGTTCCTTCTTGTAACGCTCAAAGACACGCGTTTTCTCTCCCTTGACCAGTGTCGAGAGCTGCTCGACTCCATCATGGAATGATTTTCCGTAGCGCGCCTTTTCCGCAAGCTCTCGTAGCTCTTTCAATTTCGTCTCTGTCTCTTCTTGATACTCAAACTTCTTCTCCTTCAAGAAGTTCTCGAAGTCGGAGAGAATTTCATCTGTCACAGTGAAGTTGTCTGGGATTGTCTTCTTTTGTGATGCAAAGCGATTCGCATACTTGAAGAACATCGCTTTCCGGTATAGTTCCTCGATCAGCTTAATTTGCTCCGGCTCGGACACCGTCGTATCCGGAACGATGCCGCCTGCTTCGAACACTTTCCGGTTGTGCGCCGTGCGGTATTCTTTGCGCAAGCTATCCGGCAGGACGGTCACGTCGCCATCTTTGGTTCTGTGGAAATAGTCCAGCTCCTGAATGCAGCGTCCGCTCGGCGTGTAGTATCGCGCCGTCGTAATCTTGAGCGATGATGATTCTGAAATGCGGCTGATGGTTTGCACCAGACCTTTGCCGAACGTCCGCGTTCCGACGACAATACCGCGATCGAGGTCTTGAATAGCTCCGGCAACGATCTCACTTGCGCTTGCGCTATTGCGATTCACGAGGGTTGCTAGCGGGATATCAGCAAGCATAGGCTTTTCATCCGAGTAGTATTTTCTCTCCGAGTCGGACCGCCGGCCGCGGGTTGAAACGACAAGACTGCTCTCGGGTAGAAATTTTTCAGAAACATCTACCGCAATGTCCAATAATCCGCCCGGGTTGTCGCGCAAGTCGAGAACCAGCCCCTTCAGTTGTCCCTTCGCGCGTAACTCTTTGATCGCGTTCCGCACGTCGTCTCCTGCAGTTCGGGAAAAGCGCTCCAACCGAATGTACCCAATGCCGCTTTCCACAAAACCTGCGTAGGCGACATTACGGACGGGGATCTCCTCACGCAAGAGCACAAATTCCAGCGGCTGTGATTCTCCCTCTCGTTCTATTTTCATCTTAACTTCGGTGCCAGGAGTGCCTCGGACCACGTTGCGTACTTGATCGAGTGTTGCGCCAACCATGCTCTTCGTATCAATCTCAAGAATACGGTCTCCCGTCTGAATCCCTTGCTTCGCCGCTGAGAACCCTTCGATCATGTTCACGACGGTGATCATCCCATCCCGCACGCCAATGCTAATGCCCACGCCGCCATATTTTCCCGTTGTGACAAGATCAATCTCATCATTTTCTCGCTCACTCAAGTAGGTCGTGTACGGGTCGAGGGTCTTCAACATCCCGTCAATTCCCGCGCGGACAAATTGGTCCGGATCAACCTCATCCACATAGTTGAGCGTGATCTCCTTATAGACTTTCCCAAACACATCAATGCTTCGGTTGATCTTCAGAAAGAGATCGGCATCGCCGAACGAGAGGAAGCCGAGCGCAAAGAGTGAAGCAAGTGATATTAATCCAATGGCCGCAGTGCGGCGGTTCAACACGGTCCAAGCGTTACATTTCCTCATACCTTTGGTTCCTTCCGTTTTTCGCTTTCCCCCAGCACCAATTCAATCTGTTCCCAGATCGTTTCATGAATCGTATCAATATCCTGTTTGCCTTCGATAACGTGAAAACGGCTTTCCCTGTTTGCTATGGCGAGATAGCCCTCGCGCACGCGGTCGTAGAATTCCTTTCCGACAGATTCCATTCGATCCTTACCACGAAGACGATTGATCCGTTTCTCGACATCGGCAACGGGAAGATCTATGAAGAACGTCAGGTCGGGAACCAGTCCGTCTGCCGCACAACGGTTGATGACCTCAACAGCCTCAAGCGGAATTTGTCTCCCCCAGCCTTGATACGCGGTCGAGGAATCGTAGAAGCGGTCACAAACAACCACCACTCCACCAGCCAACGCCGGTTTGATCACTTCTTCTACAAGCTGCGAACGGCTGGCAGAGAAGAGAAGGAACTCGCTTACGCTAGTCATCCCCTCGATATGTTTGTCGAGGAGGATCGTACGGATTTTTTCGCCAACCTCGGTTCCCCCGGGTTCGCGGAGAACGAGAACGTTATGGTTTTTTCGGGAGAGACGATCGGCAAGCAGCTTGACTTGAGTAGTCTTTCCCGACCCGTCAAGCCCTTCTAACGTGATGAACATGGATTGAGATGGAGTGATTCGCATGAGTAAAGTAATGATAATCGTCCTTTTTTGCAAACGCAACGTTCACCGAACGCCGGTTGCGGCTCGCGATTTTTTTCTGTATTATGTCGGAGCATTCTTCATGCATATTGTCATCCCAATCCCCACGCAGAACAATTTCCCTTCACTCCACAGTTGCTGTTTGCGCGCACATTGCCGCAACGCTCGATGCGGATGCCCAACGTAAGAAAGAAACATACATCCGATAAGAGTATCAGACCACCCGAAGCACCACCCAAGTTCGACCAGAAACGGATGGAGTCGCGTAACGAAGACTCTGTTCTGATCAAGCGCGCGCTGGAAGGGGATCAGAATGCCTTTGGCCGCTTAAAGGCGAAATACCACGATGCGATCTACAATCTTATTTATCGCATGATCCGCGAGAAGGATGAGGTGGAAGACCTCACTCAGGAGGCGTTTATCAAGGCGTTCATGTCGCTCTCCACCTTCAACGACGAGTACGCTTTTTCAACCTGGCTCTACAAGATTGCCACGAACAACTGCATTGATCACATCCGTCGGAAGAAACTGCAGACCTTCTCCATTGACAAACCGGTCGAGTCGAAAGAAAACGACTTTACGTTCGAACTTCCTGATTCGACGTATGCGCCGGATCGGGACATGATCTCGACACAGCGCAAGAGGCTCCTTGAAGAGGCGATCAACTCCCTTCCGCCAAAATATCGACAGGTCATCATTCTTCGCCACCAGGAAGAGAAGGAATACCAGGAAATTGCTGAACTCCTCAAACTCCCCCTTGGGACCGTCAAGGCGCATATCTTCCGTGCCCGTGAAATGCTCAATAAATATCTGAGAAACAAGCTGAGAAACTATTGACAGACTGCAACCCGGAGCCTGTTTCTTGCGTAGGAACAAGTAGCCTACAAAGGGCGTCATATGCGAAAGACTCTTAGAATCATAGTCATTACAAATTCCCTGATCCTTTGTACAGTCTCGATTCTCGCTGCTGGCTGGTTCATTTCACAGCAGATCAAGCGGGAGATCAGCCGGACGAACGAGCGAGAGCTTTCCGCTAGCGTCGATGTTTCATTTGGAACATTGTACGTGAAGCAAGGAAACCTGGACAAGATCGTGATGGTTGAATACGATGAGTATGAGGAGAATGACGAGTCGCTCGACATTTCGTACCGCATCACAAACAGTAAAGGAAAGCTCATCGTCGAATCCAGGGATCGAAAATCGAAACGACGCTCCAGTGATGGCGGAAGAAGCAAGGATCCCAAATGGAACG
>JANONN010000442.1:0-1668 GCA_031420835.1 Ignavibacteriales bacterium
GTATCGCCCCCTTCCTTTGACGCTTACCGTGAAGCCGTTTGGAACGTGGCACGTGACGACGGGACTTTCGAGTGTGAAGGGTGAGAAGAACAAATTTACTGCCCCCAACTACGATTACTTCATTGACTGTCCGTTGGAGATTGGCCATCAGAAAGAGTTCGAGTTTGACGTTGAGGGGAAGAAGCACGTGCTGATGATCTATGGTGATGGGAATTATGACGCGGATGTTCTGAAAAAAGACATCGGCAAGCTCGTTTCAGCGAACAAAGAATTCTGGGGCCATTTACCATATGATCGCTACGTCTTCATGCTTCACCTGACTCCCAACAGTAGTGGAGCAACCGAGCACATCAACTCCACCATCATGGGAGCAAGACCGTTTGTATTCAAAGGGGTTGAGACGTATCGGAGTTTTCTCGGATTAGTGTCGCACGAGTATTTTCATACGTGGAACGTAAAGCAACTTCGTCCGAAAGGAATTTCTCCGTACGATTACAGCAAAGAGAATTATGCGGAGGAGTTTTGGATTGCCGAGGGAACAACATCCTACTATGGCCAACTCTTGCTTGTACGCACCGGTTTCATGGCAGTGCAACGATATGTAGAATCGCTGGCCACTTTTGTAAGAGATGACCGTAGGAAACCGGGGAACAAATTCCAATCGCTTTCTGAAGCAAGCTTCGATGCGTGGATCAAACATTGGCGTCCACAAGAACAAGATTACAATGCCGAAACGGACTTCTACGGAAAAGGCTCTCACGTCAGTTTGTTGCTTGATCTTGAAATACGGAACAGCTCTTCGAACAAACACTCCCTCGATGATGTCATGCGCGCGATGTATCAGCGCTTCCCGCTTGCCCCAATGGGGCTTGGAGGCGAAGGCTATACAGTTCACGATTTCCAACGAGTGGCAGAAGAGTTTGCCGGATCGAGTTTGAAGAAATTCTTTGCCGACTATGTTCACGGCACGGTTGCGCTCGATTGGGAAAAACACTTGAGCCGTGCGGGGCTTGAACTTGTGGAGTTTCAGAATGATGGACGCCCGTGGCTCGGGATTACAACTTTGGACACAGGAGGAGTGACGCGGATTTCACGCGTTGTTGTCGGTTCTCCGGCGTATGAGGCTGGGCTTGATATCAACGACGAGCTTCTCGCATTCAACGGATGGAAAGTCACTCATGCAACATGGCAAGACCGGCTTAATGAGTTCAAGGCGGGTGAGAAATTGAAGGTCTCGGTATTCCGGGCAGAGCGCCTGAGGGAGATTGAAGTCGTACTTCAGGAAGAGAGCGTTCCGCATTATTTGGTTCAGAAAAAGGAGAGTCCGACGGATTTACAGAAGAGAATCTTTGAATCGTGGTTACGAACGACGTGGTAGGAGATAAGGCTGCTGAGAGCGGAGGGCAGAAGCCCTTTGCATCTATGCCACTTGATTGCATATTCGGCGGTTTGACTCCTTTGGCGCATAAAAGAAAAAACGCCCAACTGTGAGGCTGGGCGTTCGTTTTTTGAGAAGCACGAACCTACAACGAGTACGTAAGGCTCACATTGTAAATCCTACCCAACTGACTGAAATGGTAGCCATCATACGTCATCATGGAATACCGACCATTGAACGTAATCAGGTTGCGTTGTTCCCACATAAATTTCTGATTGTTCAAAAGCGCC
>JANONN010000443.1:0-2290 GCA_031420835.1 Ignavibacteriales bacterium
ACTACGTTCTATTACATCCGCGCGAAGGAAAGCCAAACGAACACATGATCCCATACTCCATCAGAATACTTCGGGCACAACCACTCCGGCTCTTCCTCACGTGTACGGGCATTGGGCTCTGTATCGTGTTGATGCTCTTTCTTGTTTCGATCTATCAAGGTGTGGCGGATGGCTCGGTTGAATATATCCGGCACAACAATGTTGACCTCTGGGTCTTACAGGAGAACGCGACGAACATCTTGCGGGGATCCTCCATTCTCTCTTCCGTCCACGGCATCTTGCTCAAGAGAATTTCGATGATTGACACTGCCGCGCCGATCCTCTTTATCTTATCCGCCATCCGCAAAGAGAACCAAATAGGAACCGTCTATCTCACCGGATATGATCCTTCGATCGGACTTGGGGAGCCGCCGCGCATCGCAGAGGGGAGGCTGATAACATTTGATGATGAGATTGTACTCGACCGGGCCTTCGCGCTGAAAATGGGGTTTCAAGTCGGAGATTATGTGAGGCTCAAAGACGATTCGCTGCGAGTTGTCGGTCTATCGGATGGAACGAACATGTTCGTGATCCAATATGCCTTCGTCACGCTTCGCCGCGCTCAATTGCAGATCGGTTATCCCGGACTTGTCACGACGTACCTTATTCGGTTGAAAGACGGGAGCAACCTTCCGAAGGCAAAAGAGCAAATTCGAGATGAATTGCCGGGAGTCGAAGTGTATGATCAGCATGAGTTTCTGCAGAACAACGTTCGCGAAATGGAATCGGGTATACTGCCGCTTCTGTACACGATCGCAATTCTCGGAACGATCGTGCTGACGGCGATCTTGAGTCTCTTACTCTCGATCAGCATCCTGGAGCGTCGCAAGGATTTTGCAGTGATGAAAACGCTCGGAGCGCCATCGGGGTTCTTACCATGGGTGATCGTTCAGCAGGCATTGTTTCTCGCCTTCTGCAGTTCCATTCTCGCCTTCGTCGGATTTTTCCCGATGGTGGCGGCCGTTGAGCTCCTTTCACCTGAGGTGAGCACACGAATTACTGCAGCACAAATGATCGTGACGGGGTTCGCGGTTGTTCTCATCTGTGTTGTCGGCTCGTTGATCTCCGTACAAAGACTTCGAACAATCTATCCGCTGGAGGCATTCTCATGACACACAATGGCGCTCAACCTGTCGTCTGGCTTGCCGGCGTTGAGAAGGTCTTTGGCTCGAATGAGCATCGCACCGCCGCGGTGCAGCACGTGAATCTTGAAGTCACCACCGGCCAACTTCTCGTGTGTCTCGGTCCGAGTGGAAGTGGCAAAACGACGCTGTTGACGCTTATTGCAGGGCTTCTCCGGCCCACAGCGGGGATCGTGAATCTGTTTGGGCGGCGCATAGAATCGTACTCCAGTCGCGAGCTTCAAGAACTTCGAGCAAAAAGGATGGGCTTTGTGTTCCAGACATTTCACCTTATTGACGCATTGACTGCGTTGGAGAACGTCATGCTCGTTCTTCAGTTTGCAGGTGAGAGCAAACGGAGCGCGAGGGATCAGGCGCGTGCGATCTTAACTCGCCTTCATATTGAGCATCTCGCGCAGAAATGTCCTCCTCACCTGAGCCACGGGGAGAAACAGCGCGTAGCTGTTGCGCGTGCACTTGTCAATGATGCTGACCTTGTCCTTGCCGACGAGCCAACGGCAAGTTTGGAAAGCAAACAAGGTTTCGAAGTGATCGAGCTGCTCCATGCCTATGCCGCCGAGCGTCAGAAATGTGTGATTGTCGCCAGTCATGATAGAAGGTTGGAAGAGTTCGCGGATGTCGTTGTGCGCCTGAGCGATGGGCAGATCGTGGGGAATCCGGTGTAACCATGCATTGAGAATCTTTGACTTCGCTTTGACAATTGTATGACAACGATGCGCGCAGACAGGCGTATTGTGGAGTGAAGACAGGATTGTGAAGGCTCAAGAAAAAGGAGAAATCACGATGAATATTCTAACACCTAAGATAACCGTTGCCGCTCTGCTAATCATGGTGGCAAGCGTATGCTCACTTCTTGCACAAGGAAGGATCATAGAAGTGCAACTGGAAAATGGGAGCGTTGTTCGGGGAGAGCTGCTTGCAGTGCGGGATTCAACTCTTGTTGTCTGGTGGGGGCCAAAAGGAACCTCCTTTGGCGACGAAAGCATCCACAGGTATGTTCGCGTAGTGAGCAGAGACCAGATAACATCCCTCGTTGTCACCGGAGAAGATAGCTTCTGGATTGGAAATGGTACTGTCATTGGCATGTTCATTGTAACCGTATTGGACGG
>JANONN010000444.1:0-4530 GCA_031420835.1 Ignavibacteriales bacterium
CCTTGTTTGACTTCGCTTGTAACCTTGTCGATAACCTTGTCACCGGCGGAAAGCCCGCTGGTTATCTCGGTCAGCGAACCAATTTGCCGACCCGTTTCCACGACGACCACGACCGCCAGATTATCACGAACCACGTAAACAACTTTCTTCCCTGAACGTTCCACGATTGCGGACGACGCCACGGTCAAAAACGGTTTGATGTTCTGGGTTGCCGGGTCGGTGGCTTTCGTAAGAAAAAGGACCTTTGCGCTCATCTCAGGCAAAACACGGCTGTCGTACGATTTGAAACCCACTTTCACCATGACGGTCGCCTTTGCGCGGTCGGCTGTCGGGACGATTTTTGACACGAAGCCCTGGTAACGCTGTTCCGGGTATGCATCGAGCGTGATTTCACATGCCTGATCGGGTATAATACGTTCGATGTTGGATTCGGACACATCTGCCTCAACTTCCAGAGAGCTCATATCGGCGAGCGTTACCACAGCGGCCCGTGAAGTCGCGCTTGCACCGAGCGGGGAAACTATTTCCCCCACGTCGGCATTTTTGGTGAGCACCGTCCCGTCAAACGGTGCACGAATGAGCGTGTATTCCAGGGCTACATCCGCAGAGGCGAGCACGGCTTTTGCCACCTCAATGCCGGCGGCTACGCGGCGGTAGCGTGCATCAGCGGCATCGTATTCTGCCTGAGATGTGAGGTCCTTCGCGAGAAGTTCCTTCTGGCGGGCGAGAGATTGCTCGACATCTTTGAGGTCCGCCTGGTTCATTTTCAATGTTGCACGTGCCTGGTCGAGCTGCGCTCTGATGTCCGCATCTTCTAATCTGGCGAGCACCTGACCCTTTTTCACCTTGTCGCCCTCGACAACTCCAAGATAGACCATCCGGCCGGTTGTCTTGGAAGCTACAGCGGCCTTCCTTTGCGCTACGACATAGCCACTGGCGGTCAGGATGGCGTTGGATTGCGAGGGGGATGTGAGCGTTGCCGAGGTGAGCTTGAACTCTAAAGCCGGCGCAAAGAATGAGTTCCATCCCAGAACAGCCAGGAAAGCCACACCCCCCAGGACAGCGATAGTAATGACGATGCTGCGGACATTGACCCTTGGCCCGGGCTCTTCGGATTTCCGTTCGATTCGTAATGCCGATAAATCGGCGTTTTTCGCTTCCATCGGAACTATTTTTTCCTGCTGATGAATCATAAAAATACGAAGAAATGGGATGAAACCGAAACTAATTCATTAAGAATGATTGAAACTTACGAAGATGGCGAGGGTATTGTTACGAATTTTCGGCGAACGGAACAGAGAAATCAGCGAACGACACCAGGGAGGATTCCAGGAATCTATCCTACGGGGTCCATTTCAGCTCGAACCCGCCGAACATATTTCTCGGCAGCCCGGGTTCGAGGAATGCGCCTCCCACAGGATTTATATAGGCAGACGCAGCATACCTGGTACCAGAGACATTATTCACGCCGCCCGAGAAAGAGCCTGAAAAACCTCCAAGGGTGAAGGCATACGCCAGACTGACGTTGACAACCGTCGAGCCCGGGACAGAAAAGGTGTTTCCGTCGTCGGCAAAATAGCCGCTCACCATGTAGAGTCCAACATCGGCGGACAGGCCAAACTCGCTCCCATAGCTGAGCTTTGTATGAAAGACAGTCTTCGGGATTCCGGGGACGACATTGCCTGAATAGTCGGTCAAGTTGTCGGCATAGGAATCGTATTTCGCGTCAAGGAAAGTCAAAGCGGTGGCCATTGAAAATCCGGCGAAAAGGGATGCCCGGCCCGCAAGCTCTACGCCAACCCTACTCGACCGCCCGGCGGTGAGGAAATAAGCTCCTCCATTGTAAGGAATGATCTCGTTCTTGATTCCGATGCGGTAGACGGCCACCGAATAGGACACAAACCTCAGAAGTTCAGATCCGACGTCGCTGTAGCCTTTCATGCCGGCCTCGTACGTGGTGGAGGTCATCGGCGCCAGGAAGGGGTTGAGCTTGAGGGTTGGCAAGGTCGGTGGAGGGTCGACCTCGTTAAAAGCGGGCGCTTCGAGTCCTCCACCGAGGCTTACATAGAAGGAATGATTTTCCGTCGCCCTGTAGAGAACGCTGAGTTTCGGAGTCCAGTGGTCGAAGGCCAGCTCTTCTGGAACGTTCGTTCTCTTTGTTCCGGCCGCGTACTCTTCAGCCAAGTACCTTTGTTTGTCGAAGCGTCCGCCCAAAGTAAGACGAAAGGCGTCTGAAATCGTCAGTTCGGTTTGCAGAAACACGCCGAACGATTCTGCGCCCTCGCGCTTGTTTGTTCTGAGGGAATCCCCCCGCTCACCGTTCACCAGGTTATAGAACAGCGAGCTGCCGTCCTGGTATGCCTCGTCTGCGCCGACCATGATTTTTCTGAAAAAGGACGACGGCTCTCCCGCCCACGCATACACAAGCCCTCCGCCCACGTGGTATCGGTTGAAATCCCGGTAGGTACCACGTTCCGACCGTGTCAGCACTTTCGGCGTGATGTAAGCGAGAGCATCAATGGAATGGGTTCCGGAGATCGTTGTGTACAGGTCAAAGGCAAGCCGTCCCGTCCGGTTTTCGCGCCGTTCCCGGCGTGAAAGGTACGCGGCATTTGCCTGCTGGGCGTCTGCGTCGAATTGTGCCTGAGTGAGAGCGCCGGGGATATGAAACGTGTTGCTCACACCACTGGCAAGCATCCGGAGATTGGTTGTCTCGGCGAGCCGGGAGTCCAGGACGGCGTGGATTTGTGTCGACCGGTTCTGCGAGTTCTGACGCCACCCGTCGAAATTCGTGTTCGAGGCAGAAAGGAACAACTGGCTGCCGCCCAGGACCGAGCCGAAGCTCATGTTGTTTTTGCGAAAGCCGAAATCGCCAAACGAGTTATTCGATTCGATAAAAGTACCCTTGGAGGTAGGGCCCGTTCGAAGATTCACCACACCGCCGGAAGCGTTGCCGAACAACGTGGAAGCATTGCTCCGCACAATCTCGATGCGTTCGGTCGCATTCAGGTCAATCATATCCAGCGGGGTTCTTCCGTCGGGCTCCGTTTCCGGAATGCCGTCGATGAGCACTTTGATCCCGCGGACGGTGCCCGCGTTGGAACGATCACCGCTCCCCCGCGCTCCAAAGCCGCGGATCGTGAGCCGAATATCCTGCGAACCCGACCGGCTCTGCGCCAGAACACCGGGGACAAGAGAAAGAGCCTCATTCAACCCGAGTTTTCTCGTCCCTCCAAGGTCACGCAGGATCACGACACCGACCGCCATCGGCAAATCGAGGATTTCACCGCTTGCCCTGGTTGCCGTCACAACGACCTCCTTGCCGACGTACATTTTGGTCGTATCTTCACCCGCAGGCGGTCGAGCCTGGAGCAGCGCGGTCGCCGATAAGGCAAGGGCCGCAGACAGAAATGTGTGTTGAGCGCTCATGGAAAAAAAATCCCTTCGGATTCGAAGGGATTTAAAGATAAAGCACAAAACGCTGAACAGCAACTGCCGGGGGCTTAATTTCGCTCCGGCCGAAGCATTACGGCGGGAACTTCAGCATCTTTGACGGTTTTGTTGAACGCAGGGAGGTCCGCGTCCAGAATCTGTTTCAGTTTCGCCAATTGAACATCCATCTTGGCAGATAAATCAGTGAACACATCGTACGATTGCTTTGTCGGGCGTCCATCGCCGCTGCTCACCAAGCCGAGGAGAGCCGCCAGCTTGTTGTTGAGCTTGATCGGATAGTTCAACGCGTCCTGGTTGCTCTTGATCTTGACCTGGATGATCTCTTCTTCGACAGCGGTAAGTTTGTCTTTCAGCGATTTCGCAGCCTCGCTCACGCTTTTCTCGTTCGCCTGTTCTTTCATCCTGCGCGTCAGGTTGTCAATCTGTCCTTTGATGTCGCGAATATTGTTGACGGCTTTGTGAGCCGCGGTGACTTTGTCGCGAATTTTCAGGGCAAGGTCCGTTTGTGCCTGGAAATCCTCCTGCGAGGCTGCGGCATGGGGGCTTTTCCTGATTTCAAAAGGCTGCGTCAGGGTCTTCCCTTCAACGGTGAGGCGCACCTGATATTTTCCCGGAGCGGTGCGTGGACCGCGGGTTGTTCCCGCCCAAAGGAGTCCGCCCGGCACAGTCGTTGCATCCGAGTATCGTGTGTCCCAGATGAATCGATTCGTCCCGGCTTCCACAGCGACGGTATCGCGGACCTGTCCTCCGCCAAAGCCCCCCCCAAAGCCTTCCTGCAGTGCTTCACCTTCAGTTGCATCAGGTTTGAGGACAAAAGACTTCATCACGGAGCCCTTTTCATCCAGAAACTCGAGCTTTCCCGCGCCCGCCGGTTTGGTCTTCACGTAGTACAACACGACGACTCCGCCGGGCGGGTTTTTTCCGAGCGGCAAACCCGGACGGCTGACACTGGCTCCGCCAAATCGGTATGTGGGACGGGGCTGGAAGAGATATGCGTCAGACTTTGAAACCTCGTCACTCAGTTGATGCAGTGGCGTCAAGTCGTCCAGAATCCAGAACGAGCGGCCGTGTGTGGCG
>JANONN010000445.1:0-13060 GCA_031420835.1 Ignavibacteriales bacterium
TTCAGGAAGCGCTCGAAGAGAAGTCCGTACTGAAGCGGATCAACATCCGTAATGCCGACGGCATACGAAACCAGGCTGCCAGCGGCGCTCCCGCGTCCCGGTCCAACTCTCACTCCCATCGAACGCGCCGCATCGATGAAATCCTGCACGATCAGAAAATATCCTGCATACCCCATCCGTGTAATGACCGAAAGCTCGTGCTCGAGACGTTGATTGATTTCTGGCGTAATGGTGGAATAGCGACGTTGCACTCCTTCACGAGCAAGCTTTTCCAGGTAGGCCTCCAACGACGAAACACCTGCGTCGGAAGGAATTGGAAAATTCGGCATGTGGTTCGTCTTCAGATCGAGCTCAACGTTGCACTTCTCAGCAATCTCAAGTGTTGATGTCACAGCTTCCGGCCATTCCTTGAACAGCTCGGTCATCTGATCCGCGGACTTAAAGAAAAGCTGATCTGTTCCATATCGAAGCGACATGTAATCAGGAACGTTCGTGCTGCTCGCTTCGGGGATGTGCAGCATGATGTTATGCGCGAGGGCGTGCTCGGGTTTGATATAATGAATGTCGTTGGAAGCAACGAGCTTCAATCCAACTTCTTTCGCGATCCGCGGCGCATCGCGGAGAATGGCCTCCTCCACTTTCATGCCGTGATTCTGGATTTCAATAAAGAAATCTTCGCCAAAGATCTCCTTGTAGATGCCCGCTACGGAGCGAGCTTCTTCGTAATTCCCGTTGGCGATGTGTGACGACACAACTCCGCCCGGACAAGCCGACGTTGCAACGATCCCTTCTCGATATTGATTCAGTAGTTCGGCGTCAATTCGTGGCTTGTAGTAGTACCCTTCAGTGTGTCCAAGTGTGCAGAGCTTGATGAGATTCTTGTAGCCGACTTGGTTCTTGGCCAGTAGGAGAATGTGATGATACACTCCACGTCCGGTCAACCTGCCTGTCTTTTCACTCGTAGTCTTTTCAAACCGACTTCCTTTAGTGACGATGTAGGCTTCAAATCCGATGATCGGTTTGATGCCGGCTTTCTTTGCCTTCGTGTAGAATTCCACGGCGCCGAACATCACACCGTGGTCCGTCAATGCGACAGCGGACATCTTGTTGTCCACCGCTGCCTGTACGAGCTCCTCGATGCGCGAAGCACCGTCTAAGAGACTGTAGTGGGAGTGATTATGGAGATGGATGAATTGAGACATTTAACATTGAAGATTGTAGATTGAAGGTTGAAGGTTGTAGATTGAAGATTGTAGATTGTAGATTGAAGGTTGAAGGTTGAAATATCACTCTACACTATCTTCTTCACTTCCTCAAGCACGTTCTCGATCGGTACGAGCATCCGTTCTCCGGTTTTGCGGGTTTTGATCTCGACCTTCTTCTCTCTCAATCCCTTCTCTCCGACAATGATCTGGAATGGCATTCCCAACAGATCGGCGTCTTTGAATTTGAATCCCGGCGTCACATTGGCGCGGTCGTCAAAGAGGGTTTCTATTCCTGCTTCTGTAAGCTCACGATAGATCCTGTTCGACTCCAGCACAACATCTTTGTTGTTCATGCTCACCGCAATGATATGAATGGCATACGGAGCAAGGGCTTTATCCCAAACGATACCATTTTCATCATGACTCTGCTCAATGTGGCACGCGATGATCCGCTCAAAACCAATCCCGTAGCTTCCCATGACAATAGGCTGGGATTGTCCGTTCTCATCAAGGAATCTCGCATTTAGCGCTTCTGAATACTTCGTACCCAATTTGAAAATATGCCCAAGCTCAATCGTACCTGTAAACTTCAGTGGCAAAGAGCAATTTGGGCAAGCTTCCGAATCCTCGACTGTGCGCAGGTCATAGTAGCCATCAACCTTCACGTCTCTTGCCAAATCAATGTTGGCGAGATGGTAGTCGTTCTTATTCGCCCCGCTAACAAGATCGTTCGCGCCTTCCAGTCGCTTGTCGGCAATGATCCTGAATCCTTTCAATCCCACCGGACCGATGGAACCGCCATCAGCGCCAGTGAGTTTCAGTAATTCTGCTGCATCAATCGCTTGCAGATCTCCTCCGCCGAGCGCGGTGAGTAATTTGGCCTCGTTGAGTTGATCGTTGCCAACCATCAGGACCAACAGCGGCTGTTTGCTGTGACGATACACCAACGATTTTGCGAGACGCGAATGCTCGATTTTCAAAAAGGCAGCCAACTCATCAATCGTGCGGACATGAGGAGTGTGAATTTCGGTCGGCATCTTCCCATTTGCAACTCGATCGACGCCGCTCACCTTCGATGTTGCAACTTCAACATTAGCTGCGTAACCACACGACTTGCAGAGAACAACCGAATCCTCACCGTGCTCGGCTTCAACCATAAACTCCTGCGAGCCAGACCCACCCATCGCACCACTTGAGGCACCCACAATAAAGAACTTCAGTCCGCATCTATCAAAGATGCGTTTGTATGCTTCGGCGTGGGCCTCATAGCTCTTATCAAGTCCATCCCGACTCGAATCCAGGCTGTAGGAATCCTTCATGATAAACTGCCGCCCTCGAAGCACTCCGGAGCGCGGACGCGGCTCGTTCCGGAACTTCGTCTGAATCTGGTACCAAATCTGTGGCAAGTCCTTGTACGATTGGATGTGCATCGCTGCCAGCCAGCCAACGACTTCTTCGTGTGTGGGGGCCAGAACGAGATCGCGCTCTTTGATGCTGAGGATAAAGTTGGGCACGTTTCTTCGGCCTGTCTGAACCCAAAGCGATTCCGGATTAAGCGCCGGTAGAAGAAATTCCTGCCCACCGATCGCATCCATTTCTTCGCGAACTATCCTCATTGCCTTCTGCATGGCGCGATAGCCGAGCGGCAAAAACGCATAAACTCCTGCGGTCAATTGCCGCATAAGTCCGGCCCGAATCATCAATTGATGGCTTGGAATGGTAGCGTCGGCTGGTGTTTCTTTTTGTGTTGGGACGAAGGATTTCGAAAGACGCATAGACTCTCAGTTATTGATCGCGAAGGAATCTACGAAAGTTTGAAGGGGAGTGCAAACTGGATTCTTACCACATCACAGTCGGATCGACAATCTTGATTCCAATAGAAAGAAGATGAGAGTGAACTGGGATTGGATTGATTCCCGTGTCGGGTTGATACTCGTATGAGACTCCGATTCGAAAATGTACGGCGCCGATAATCATGATCCCTGCCGAAAGTCCTCCACCAATCGTCGCGGATGACACAGTGTCAAACCTTGGCAAGACGCCCTCTTTCTTTCCAAAGAAATTCACACCACCCCATCCGGTTGTGTACCATCCAATTGGTTTTGATGCCGTTTCGCGAAGATGGAAAGTGAAACCCAGCGTCCCAAGCATGCGCTTGACGTGCGGAGTGAATGTTGATGTCGCAGAAGGGATTCGATCATCTTGTCGAATAGTGTACACGTCAGCTCGGAAGGCGATTAAGCCTTCGCCCCGTTCCTTTAACGTGAAGGGGATAAGATACTTCCCCAGCAGACTTCCAAAAATGAGCGACCGCTCAGTCCCAACTAACAGGTTATCAACGTCGTGTTTGCAACGATGAAAGTACCCAATTTGCCAAAACGCACTGGTCTGACGAATCGTGTAAATGAAACCTTCTTCCCAAAATATCGCCCGCGGATTGAACCGAATGTCGTTGTTTGCATTCGCGATGAACTCAATGTTGCTGACAAACGCTAAACTCCTGCTCGAGCCAAAGCGGAACAACTCGACAAATACACCAAGCTCTTGCACCCAGGCATGATCATCGTCCCTGAGAAGACGATATCCGCCGAATCCGCCCCATCCCCCCGCCGAACTCATTACTTCCCAAGTCTCTTCTTCTGTAGTGTTCCTCTGGCTCATGATCGGATTGAATGTAATCCACCGCTCAGGAAATCGCTGTGAGAGAAGGACATTGGTGAACGAAAGAGAGACGAGAAATACCCAGGCCGTACGCATGGAGACCTCCAATCAAAACAATGAACAAAAAAGCCCGGGGACCAATAAACCCACGGGCATTGGGATTCAAGATAGTGAAAATACGAATCCAGTGTTTTCAATGAGGATCTCGTCGAAGCAAAGCGAACCGAGAGAAACCTCTACTCCATTGTGGCCCCGAGAGGACTCTGCGCCAAAGGCGCATCAGCCTTCGGCTGAGAACCTCCAACAAACGGTTTAGTCCCAATTTGGCCTGCGAGCGTTTTCAGCGAGCAGTTGCCAAATTGAGGATCCCGTCGAAGCAAGGCGAGACGGGAGAAACCGCTGCTCTATTGTGGCCCCGAGAGGACTCGAACCTCCAACAAACGGTTTAGGAAACCGCTGCTCTATCCATGTTGAGCTACGGGGCCGTTATCTATTGGCAATTTACAAAACTTTGGGAGGCTCTGCAAGCCGCTAAGGAACCCCATTACTCTGAAGCGAAACGTTGTAGATAAAGAATAGCGAGCGGTGGGATAGTGAGGTTGAGAGAATGCGAACGACCATGAAATGAGATTGGATTAGAACGCACAATACCGACGTTCCCAACATTTGTTCCTCCATAGTGTGAGGAATCGCTGTTGAGGACTTCATGATACTTCCCTTCCTCAGGCACACCTACTCTGTAGTCGGTGCGAACTACCGGCGTGAAGTTACAGATGATGATTATTGGATCACTCCCTGCAATCCCTCGCCGGAGAAATGAGATTGTGCTGCTCGCCCGGTCTTCGAAGTCAATCCATTCAAATCCATCATTTCGCACATCCAGCTGATGCAATGATCGTTGGTTTTTGTAGAGCCTATTCAGATCATCAATCCAATGTGTCATCTGGCGGTGTCGATCATGCTTCAACAAGTGCCAATCGAGCGAGCGGTCATGGTTCCATTCAGACCATTGTGCAAACTCACACCCCATGAAGAGCAACTTTTTCCCGGGAAAACCATACATGAGTCCGAACAAGAGCCGCAAATTGGCGAACTTCTGCCAGTCATCCCCCGGCATCTTTCCGATGAGCGAACTCTTACCATGCACAACTTCATCGTGCGAGATGGGCAACATGAACTTCTCGGTGAAAGCGTAGAGCAATACAAACGTCAACTTATCGTGATGAAAGGAACGATGGAACGTCTGCTTGGAAAAGTATGCAAACATATCGTGCATCCACCCCATGTTCCATTTCACATCGAAGCCGAGTCCACCGTGGTCAACGGGCGCTGTTACTCCGGGCCATGCTGTCGATTCTTCCGCAATCGTCAGCACGGATGGATAGTAGGTGTGGAGAACCGCGTTCAGGTGGCGAAGAAAGTCAATCGCTTCAAGATTCTCTCTTCCGCCGTATTGATTTGGAATCCATTCACCTTCCTTGCGTGAGTAGTCGAGGTAGAGCATTGAGGCAACGGCGTCTATCCGCAATCCATCGACATGATATTTCTCAATCCAGAACAGGGCATTGCTGATCAGAAAGTTCTTCACTTCCATCCGACCGTAGTTGAAAATGAACGTTCCCCAATCCTGATGCTCGCCCTTGCGTGGATCGGCGTGTTCGTACAAATTGGTGCCATCGAACTTTCCCAAGGAGTAGTCGTCTTTCGGAAAATGCGCCGGCACCCAATCAAGGATCACGCCGATTCCGTTTCGATGGCAATGATCAACGAAGTACATAAAGTCTTGCGGCGATCCGAACCGACTTGTCGGCGCAAAATATCCGGTCACTTGATACCCCCACGATCCATCGAATGGATGTTCCATAACAGGAAGAAGTTCGATATGCGTGAAGCCACGTTGCTTTACGTACTCAACTAACCGGTGAGCCAATTCTCGATAGGTGAGCCAGCGATTGTTCTCCTCGGTTTGTCGCGCCCACGAACCGGGATGGACTTCGTAAATGGCGATAGGTGACTCATCGTTATTAACCTGTGAACGGTTCGCGATCCATTTACCATCATTCCATTCGAATCCCGCTAATGAATTCACCCGCGAGGCACTCTTGGGACGGAGTTCCATCTCAAATCCGAATGGATCACTTTTCTCAAGCATTTCCCCTGATTGTGATTTGATAAGAAACTTGTAAAGCGTACCGTCATCCGTGCCAGGAACGAAAATCTCCCACACACCAGAGGAGCCAAGCACCCGCATCGCATGAGTTCGCCGATCCCATCCGTTGAAATCTCCGGCAACGCACACACTCCGCGCACTTGGTGCCCACACCGCAAATTGAACGCCAACAACTCCGCTAAGCTCGATCCGATGTGCACCGAGCTTGTCGTAGATTCTGTGGTGATCACCTTTGCTGAAAAGATGAAGGTCAAAATCACTCAGCGTGGGCCAGAAGGAATATGGATCGTGCTCAAGCTTTTCCCCTCCATCATGCGATTTCTTCCGAAGCAAATATGGGAACACTTGATCGCGTTCGTCAATGATCACTTCGAAGAATCCTTCAGGAGCGATCTTGTTCATCGGGAATTCCTTCTTGCGATGGACGGACTTCAGTTCCACGATGCTCACGGATTCCGTTTCAGGTAGATAGGCGCGAATGGCCACCACCGTCTTTCCATTCCGTTCAAGCGTATGTGCGCCGAGGATCTGGAAGGGATCGTGGTGATCTGTGTTGATGATGCGTGAGATTTCTTGGGGGGATACAGTCGGAACCGTCACTTGTTGGTTCTTCTCAGTTTTTTTGTGTAAAGACGATGCAAGTGGATATATCGATGGACTAAATCCGGAACGAGATAACGAATACTCAATCCCGCTTTGACGCGCCTTCGTATTTGAGATGAAGAAATAGAAATAAGGGGGGCATCAAGAATGTGAACTCGACTCGCTCTACGAGTGGTTTTCTTTTCCCGCGGATATACGAGCAACTCTGTCATTGCGAGAATGTCCTGAGGCTTTCTCCAGTTATGAAAGCCCTTGTAATTATCTGCACCCACGATCAGATACAACTTCGCGCGCGGGTATCTTCTCTGAGTCTCCTCCGCAGTGCCTACCGTATAGGAAATTCCTTTTTTCCGAACCTCAAAGTCCGAAACAGTGAATGCCGGATTCCCCCGGACAGCAAGAGACGTCATTGCGAACCGGTGCTTCCCGCCTGTAACGATCCTATTGAGTTTGTGCGGCGGGCGGTTGGCCGGAAGAAAAATGACCTTGTCAAGGCGCATTGTTGTACGAGCTAATTCCGCTATGATAAGATGACCAATATGCGGTGGGTCAAACGAGCCACCAAAGATACCGATGCGAGTTGTGGATATCATGCTTTGGACACGGAAAGCCGTGAATTGAGTGATTCATAAATGTCGCTGATTCTCTTCGCCATCTGCTTCACATCGAATTCGCGTAATGCCTGTGATCGAGCTGCCTTGCCGAGTCTGCGTCTCAAAGCGGGCTGAGCAACAAGCCGAAGAATCGCCTTTGACAACCGTTCCGGATCTTTTGGAGGAACGAGAATTCCGTTCACGCCGTCACGAATGATCTCCTTGCTTCCATCAATTGACGTAGCAACGATTGGCTTGCCGGCAGCCGAAGCCTCAAGAAGCACAATCGGAAATCCTTCCCATAGCGAAGGGAGAACAAATATATCGAATGCGGGAATCAATTCTGAAGCATTATCCATGGCTCCCATGAAACGGACATGATCGGCCAATCCCATTCTCTCTGATTCTTCTTGAAGCTGATTCATTTCCGGTCCGTCGCCCACGAGCACAAAATAGACATCCTTTCTCTCTCGCACAATCGCCGAAGCTGCCCTTAGCAAATAGTAATATCCTTTCTGGTGGTGCATTCGGCCTATACTCCCAACGATCAGGCCTTTTGACGGAATGGATAATCGAATCCGGAGCTTCTTCTCCACCGAAGGAGATTTTACAAGACCGACCTCAACTCCATTTCGAACAACGGATGCGTCAACCTCCCGCAACAATCCATACTGCTTTGCTGATACAAGATCTGCGGATGAAACACAGATGATGTGGGATGTGATTCGTAGCAATGCTCGCTCAAGCCAAAGGAGGACTGTGCGTGCAATCGCTCCACGATAAAGGATGTGCAATCCGTGGTATGTGTGGACCACAATTGGAACACCACTAAGTCGAGCAGCCAATCTCCCCCACAACCCCGGAGTACCACCGTGAGTGTGAAGAATGTCAGGCTCAAACTCGCGTAACGCGTTCATACAGCTACGCAAGCTTTTCAGTGATGGGAGGTTTGACATTTCCACAGTCAGGTGGAGTATGTCTGCTTTTTTCAACTCATCAACTAAATACCCTTGCCTTTCACACGCAACAGCAACGTCATATTTCTTTCGATCTAGGGAAATCGCGAGCAATAGGATGTGTTTCTGACCTCCGCCAATTGTTGCTTCGTCTGTCATTAACAGGATTTTCAGTCGCCGTTTATTCATGCGGATATTTGTTGATCAACCGCAAATACAGGCGCAATAGCCGTTGTTCGAATAAGGGACGGTGTTTCGCGTAATAGTAGACTTGGCTTCTTCGATAGAACGCCTGGACGGATGGTTTCATCTCTTCAGTGTTGCTTGCTCCGCGCAAATGAACAAGCGAGGCCTCAGAAACAAACCGAACGTTGTTAGAAGCACGAAGCGCCCGAAGGCATAGGTCTTTGTCTTCGAAGAACATAACCATCGTCTCATCAAAGCCGCCAAGACGTTGGAATAACTCGCGGCGTATGAAGAGTGCCGCACCGGTGACCCATTCGACGTTCAGATTCTTTAGCATTCGCCACTCTGCATATCTTATCGCAAGAGGATTTTTCCTTTCAACCAAGCCATACAATATTCTATCCCTCAGCTCTCTTCCAAACGAAGGGAGTTTGCCGCACGAGAGTTGAAAGCTACTATCCTCATTCAGCAAACGCGGTCCGGCGACCCCGACATTCGTGTTTCTCGCAAACAGGTCCAGGACAGGAGTTACAAAGTCGGACGTCGTGATCGTATCATTGTTAAGAAACAGGAGTATATCTCCTTTGGCGTGTTCTGCACCAATGTTGTTCCCTTTGCTAAAGCCTTCGTTGTCGGGGTTACGTAAGACCAACACTCCGGGGAGTTCGCGTTCAAGAGTCCGAACAGATGGATCGGATGAATTGTTATCGACGAGAATGATCTGATGATCAGTTCCGCAATGTGACCGAAAAGAGCGTATCGCCTGAATTGTCAAATGGACATTGTTGTACTGAACGATAATAACTGAAAGAGTAGTCATTAAGAGACAGGGGGGCCTGAAGAAATCAGCGCACGAACAGAGTCTGGAGCTTCCCAATGTCTGTAATGCTTCCATCCACCCCAGCGGAGTTTTGATCTACTCACAATTCTTTCCCGAATCTGAAACAGAAACTTCTTTGAGAAGAAAAGAAGTAGAACGAACCATCCAAGCATCTTGACCTTCCAAACCATGTTGCTCCGCTTCCATTCCTGCTTCAATAGCTTGAGTCCTTCGAGAAATTCTCGCCTCATGAAGAACGCAATGGCCAACCTTCGGTTCAGGTAACTCTTTCCATCTTCAAAATCCCTGGCGAAACGCCGGAACTCATCGTTGATCTCGTACTTCTCAAGAACAGCAATCTTTGCGCTGATGAGCGCATGCTCATCTGACGTAGAAGAACCCTGGCTGACTCTATAGACAACGCCGACAGAGTCCACATAGGACATTCCTGTTTCTTCAGCAGCTATCCGAATCCAGCAATCAACATCCTCGGCATGGGAACGAAGTCCCGTTTCAAATCGATGCCGCTTAATGATATCCTTCCTGAACAAAAACGAATGAACCGGAATGATAAATCGAATATTCCATTCGAATAGAAAGCTTCGCACGGGATCATCATCTGGGAGTTTTGCTGGCAACGTCTGAAAATAGTGATCCTTGCCGGAGAGAAGCGCGTAGTCGCAATAGACGACACCAAGCGAAGGATCTTCCAGAAATCCGTCGAGACAGAGTTGCAATTTGTTTGGGAGAAGAAGATCATCGGCGTCAAGGAATTGAATGAATTTCCCTTTCGCTAAAGATACTCCCTTGTTTCTCGCGGCAGCAAGTCCTCGGTTGCTTTGTCGGATACGCTTGATTCGTCGGTCTCGCTTTGCGAAGGTTTGAAGCAATGAGGGGCTACCATCCGTGGACCCATCGTCGATAACAATGCACTCCCACTTCGGATACGTCTGCCACAAGACGCTCTCGATCGCTTGCGCAATAGTCCGTTCAGCGTTGAAGCAGGGGATGACGACACTCACCAGTCCCGCATTCAATCTTTTCTTTTTCGAATAATGAACCATAAAGCTGATATCACACCGTAAGCAAGAATTTCAAACACATCACTCAGCTGTCCGTCTTCATAAGACAATCGAGCATTGAATCGGATTTGCTTGAACAGAGCCTCAAGAAGGCTCCGGCGATTCTGCACCGAGATGTCATTCCGCAAGATCTGAACGATCTCGCGGAACGTGCCAATACGATTCCCGCTTGAAGCCCCCGAAAGGCCTGTCCTGTAGTACACAACGTGCCGGTTGAGGAACCCAATCTTGAACATACGTGATATTCGTATCCAGTATTCCCAATCATGCGTGTATCTAAGATCCGCACTCAGCGATCCGACACGGCGCACGGCATCAACTCGAAGAAGGACCGTTGATGAAACGATTGGATTCACACGAAGAAGCAGATCGCCAACTTCAGCGCAGACATCGGCTGTTGTTTCAAGTTCATGATCTCCGCCAAGACGGGTCTCCGTCTGCTTATCTCCACGCATCTCATAAGCCGTTGCGAATACCATCCCAACACCAATGTGCCGTTCGAGAAACTCCACTTCCACCGCTAATGCATCCTCAACGAGCACATCGTCCGAATCCAGAACCATCACGAAATGTCCATGAACGTTTTCCAGCGCTCGATTGACAGCAGTCGATTTTCCCACATTCTCCCGCAGAGAAAGAATTCTTCCCCACTCGATACTATTTTGACGAAGCCACTTCTCGACAGTTGCAACTGTACTATCTGTTGAGCCATCATCCACAACGATAAGCTCAATTGGTCGGTAGGTTTGAGCAACGACACTATCCAGAGTTTCGCAGATCAGATGAGCACGGTTGAGCGCGGGAATGATTATGGAAACAACCATACGGATACTGCTCACGACAATCCCATCTGCCGAAACAGTTCTCGGAAGCGATACTCGTACGTATGATCTCTAAGGACTCTTTGGTAGCCTGCTTCCGCTATCGTTGCCCGTTCACTCTCATGGGCGAGGTAGTAGCGGATTTTCTCTACAAGCTCATCGAATGATCGGTACAGGACTATCTCCTTGTCTGGCTCAAAGAATTCTTCGAGTCTCTCGGCAACACCGCTGAGTTGGAATCCGCCGCAAGCAGGAATCTCAAAATTCCTTCCCTTAATTTGGTTTTGCGCAAGCTGAGATGACACAGAGAGGTTCAAGTTTATCCGTGAACATCGAAAGACCTTCACCATCTCTTCCTGTGATATTCGAGTAGTGTTCACGATCCGCTCGTACCGCAGTTTGCTCAGCACACCAAGACGACGACCATAATTGTGCCAGCGTCTCACTTTCCAATGAGTCCCTCGTGTGTAAACCCATATCCCTTGTTTCTGAAGTGCTCGAATAATTGCCGGTCGGTCACCATGCGCCTGACCAACAAATGAAACATCATACGTGATCGGTTCATCCGCCTTTCGATAAATAGCCGTGTTCGCTCCCCACTGAGTCAAAAGCACATTCTTGTAGCCTAACGCATGATACTTGGGAATTGAGGATCGGTCAGTCGTTGATACATATGCAAAGCACGTGGCCCACTTTCGCGAGAATGATTCAAACCTCCAATGATCGTCAGCAAACCAATTAAGGGTTACCACTTTTGTTTCTTGGGTGATTCGCTGGAGAAGAACCGGGTCAAACTCATCCGAATAAAGGAAAACAAAAAGAAGATCCGGTCTAAATTCCTCCACTCTCTCTCGCAATCGCTTCGTCATTTCAACGCTACCAACTTCTTTGTGAAGGGAATAGAAGTCAAAATACTCAACCTCGTGTCCCATTCGTACAAGCGTGTCGCAGAAGTTGTAGTACTCGAAGCTAAACCCGCGCTCAGGGATACCATAGTCGTATTTCAACGCGGCGAAGATAATCTTCATTCGCGATCCGCCAGTCTCACAAAATGAAACAACCCCAAGGCATACTGCATCTCATCGCAGAATGACGATTGGACATTCTCATGCAAGGTGCCATTGTCATCCACACAAGAGAATTCGGTCAGTTTCAGCTCACCAAAGAAATCAAGAATAGTTCGTGTGTTGTGAATTCGATGGGCATTGAATTCTATTCGCTCAACACCCACAGGAAGCGACAGGTAGAGATTCCCGCCGGCAGCAAGGACCCGCTGCAACTCACGGCATGCCTTCTTGGTTCCATTTGAATCCAGAGCATCTCCGTAGCGCCCCAGTCCGATATGCTCAACAACGTGCAAGCACGAAAGACTCTGGACAGAACGATTTGTGTAAGGCAACTGAAGAATCGATCCTCGCGTGCTTGTGAGTCCCTTCAGCGAGACTTGCAGCGGACGCAGGTCAACAAAATCAGTTTCAACAAACGCCGACAGTGGTGCAATCAGGTTGATTTGCGATCCAATATCCACATGTCGTGCCGGCGTTGCGTGCGCGATTTTTCTCGCAGCCCATGCACTTTGGAAGAAATAGTGTGAATCGAACTGGGTCGTCGCTGTAGCATCATGCAAGCACGGATGCCAGTCGGCCAATCGGACCGGTACCTTGGACTGTTTCCGAAAGGATCTCCATTGTGACACAAACAACGGAAACCTGAAAACAGATTTCAGAAATCCGCCTTCACGAAATGGTCGAATGAATACGTAGCGAGCAAATCTTGTGATTCTCATACGGAGGAGTGAACATGCTCAGGATTTGGTTTCAGGAACTGCCTATTGACGACTAAGATAAGGAAGAAATAGATTGTTTGAACAAAGAGGAGCGAAACGGCAACTCCCAGCACACCGTTCCAAATACAACCGAGATAATAGGCAATTGGAGCAAGCACACCAACGAGGACCTTGGGG
>JANONN010000446.1:0-4564 GCA_031420835.1 Ignavibacteriales bacterium
CCGGCGTTCCGGTGGCGACGATCTGTCCCCCCTTCTCTCCTCCTTCCGGTCCAAGATCAATGATGAAGTCGGCACACTTGATCACGTGGAGGTTATGCTCAATAACCACGAGCGAATGACCTTGATCCAACAGTGCGTCGAAGCAACGAAGGAGCTTTGCAATATCGTCGAAATGCAATCCAGTCGTCGGTTCGTCGAAAATGAAGAGCGCTTTCCCTTCCGTTTGCGCGCTGAGAAGGTGGTTCGCCAACTTGATCCGTTGTGCTTCACCACCCGAGAGCGATGTGGCAGGTTGACCTAATCGTACGTAGCCAAGTCCAACATCATCGAGCACTTTGAGCTTCCGAGAAACACGTTGTCCTTCGCGTGATTGAGAGAAGAACTCGATCGCTTCCGTTACCGTCATGGCCAGAATCTCATTCACATTCTTGCCCCGATAGCGTACCTCGAGCACCTCATACTTGAATCGCTTCCCTTTGCATGTCTCGCACGTCAGATAGATGTCGGCAAGGAACTGCATTTCGATCTTCTGCACGCCGTCCCCTTCGCATGTCTCGCAGCGACCGCCCGGAATATTGAAAGAGAAATGCCCCGGAGCGAATCCGCGTATCTTCGCCGCTTGCGTTTTCGCCAGCAGCTCACGGATCAGATCAAAGACTTTGATGTAGGTTACCGGATTTGAGCGCGGCGTCCTTCCAATGGGTGATTGATCAACCATTTCGATTCTCTCCACCGCCTCACCCCCTACAATGGACGTGTATTTTCCAACGGAGCCTTCGAATCCCAACTTCATTTTCTGCAAACCGGCGTACAGGATGTCATGAACAAGAGTGCTTTTCCCCGACCCGCTCACTCCCGTAATACATACGAACATGTTCAGCGGAAGACGTACATCAATCTTCTTCAGATTGTTCTCCGCCGCGCCTTTGATCAGAATCGAACGTTCGGAGTCGTCCCTCCGTGTTGCTGGCAACTGAATGGACTGCCGTTGAGAAAGATAGGATGATGTCAGCGATGTGGGATGTACCAAAAGCTGGTCGAGTGTTCCGACAAACACGACTTCTCCACCTTGCTCACCGGCTCTTGGACCCATGTCCACAACAACGTCGGCTTCGCGGATCATCTCCTCATCATGCTCAACAACGAGAACCGTGTTGCCGACATCCCGAAGTGACTTCAGGATATTGATGAGTTTCTGATTATCTCTCGGATGGAGACCAATGCTCGGCTCATCCAAAACATACAATGAACCGACCAGAGACGATCCGAGCGACGTTGCGAGATTGATGCGCTGTGCCTCGCCACCTGAAAGCGTCATCGTCAACCGTTCGAGAGTGATGTATCCGATGCCAACTTCGTTCAGAAACTTTAGCCGCTTGTTTAACTCATCGAGAATGCGCCGGGCAATTTCCATTTGATGGTCTGAAAGTTGCAAACTCTGGAAGAACTCATGCGCCTCCTCGATCGTCATTCTGACAACATCGTGGATGGTTTTGCCCGACACCCGTATGTTGAGCGCATCAGCTTTCAGTCGTGAGCCTTTGCATTCATCGCACGTTGTGTAGCCACGATACCTGCTCATGAACACTCGATAATGGATCTTATAAGACTTCTTCTCAATAAATCGAAAGAACCCATTGATCCCATCGAATCCTTCATAACCATTCATGACAACATCCAATTGCTCGTTTGTCAGATCACGGAACGGCGTGTTAACTGGAATATCCGCCTGCTTCGCGACTGATAGCAAGTCTTGCAGATTCTCCTTCCAACGCGGGAAGTTCCATGGATGGATCGCCCCTTGCTTGATGGTTTTGCCGGGGTTAGGGACAACTAAATTCATATCAATTCCGATAGATCTTCCGAACCCCTGGCACTTCGGGCATGCACCAAGTGGATTATTGAACGAGAAGAGCCGTGGGTCGGGATCTTCGTATCGTATCCCATCATGGGGACACTCAAAGTGTTGAGTGAAGCGAAGCATCTCTTCGGCCTCAGTCAAATACACTCGCCCGTATCCGTCACCTTCCAGAAAAGCAGTTTCAATGGAGTCGGCGAGACGAGTATCAGATTCATTCTCTCCACTGCGTAACACAAGGCGATCAACGACTACGTGAACATCCTTCTTGCTCTTCACTTTCACCTTCGACTCATTCAGATCAATCATCTCGCCGTTGACAAGCACTCGAAAGAATCCGCGTTTCTTCAGAGCTTCGAACTCTTCTTTCAGGGTTCGCCCAGGATGGTCGTGCATGGGAAAGAGAATGTAGGCCTTTGATCCATCTGGAACTTCACGGAGCCGCTCAACGACACTCGTCACGGTGTCTCGCTTCACAGCATCGCCACAAACTCGACAATACGTTATGCCAACGCGTCCGAAGAGCAGTCGAAGATAGTCGTACACTTCTGTTGTCGTTGCGACCGTAGAACGTGGATTGCGGGTGGAAGCCTTTTGTTCGATAGCAATGGCGGGACTGATCCCTTGAATGAAATCAACGTCTGGGCGATCCATTCTCTCTAGAAATTGGCGTGCGTACGCCGAAAGGCTCTCGACATATCTCCGCTGTCCTTCGGCATAGATCGTATCAAACGCCAGACTCGATTTTCCGGAACCGCTCACTCCTGTAACAACGATAAGTTTGTTGCGCGGAAGCTCGAGGCTTACATTTTTCAAATTATGAACGCGGGCACCACGAATGATGATCTTCTGAAGTTGACCTCTGTTTGACGGGGGTGGGGATTTCCTGGCTTGACTCATAAAATGACGAAGTCATCACTTCGTGAAAGGAGGACACTGTGAAGAAAAAACTTAGCAGGTTGTTGAAAAACTGTTTTGGCTAGCCACGACCTTCAGAGCCTGTGTGAAAACCACGATGGAAGTGGCTAAAGCCACTCCCCGATTTGGAAATTGGATTGATTTCGGTATCCCCGACATGAATGTCGGGGCAATTCATGGATTTTCACACAAGCTCTTCAGGTCGTGGACAAGATTGACGAAATCTTATTGGGCTTTAGCCCCAATTCGCGCAGAACTATGGGTTAAAACCCACATTTGTTTCTTGCATTTGTCTCCACGAGCTGAAGAGCTTGTGTGAAAACCACGATGGAAGTGGCTAAAGCCACTCCTCGATTTGGAAATTGGATTGATTTCGGTATCCCCGACATGAATGTCGGGGCAATTTATGGATTTTCACACAAGCTCTGAAGCTCGTGGCTATGCACACCTTCTTCAACAGCCTGTTAGGGGAGGAATTCCGAAAAAGCAACGGGAATTCTCTTGCCACTCACGGAGACAATTCTAAAAATCTATTTGAATTACCGCCGTCGGCACGAACTCAATGAACCCATACTCCCTCGGCGTCGGTTGCAGGTGCGCTTTCAGCGAAAGATGTTTGTTGTGCTGCGACGCCAGCAACGCCGCATCGAGTGCGCTGATGATGTGGTTTGCGACAAGAAGATATGAAAAAGTCGTAGCGATGTTGTAGAAATCATTCGCTTTGCCGCGCATGTCGCGATATTTCAAGAACATCTCACTTGCTTTGTGGTTTGCTTCTCCGTCAAGCGGGTCAACATCCTTCCAACCGGGATTGTACTGCTCATATTTGCCGATCAGTTCGTAATACTGCTGGTCCGGTCGCCGTGGCAAGCGATGTGAAAACCCTGTGCTGCTTTTCCTTCCGATCGCCTCTTCGCAGAGGTTCAGTTTGAACCAATCAACGCGCTCCCATGGCTTCAGTCCTGTGTTGCTGGTCGTGACAATCCCCTGGCAGTCGGCAGGGTTGATGCTCGGATTCAAGACGGTTGCATATTGCTGCATCCACTCGGCATACTTCACCACAGAAAAATGGTCGTCTGCAAATTGTTCGAACAAACGCGTCTGGCGATCTCCTCTCGAATCATTCACGGCATAGACGATCCATAATGCAGCCTCGGTGGCGAGAAAAGCGGCCCCCCTCCAGTAGTCTCCTACATAGAACTCTCCTGCGCCGGGGAGCAGTCCGGAAAAGAGAGCGGCCTGCAACGGCGATTTCATCTCCGGATCGACGGACCCATCTCGATTCTTTTCCACTTTCTCCATTAAGTACCGAAGATCAAGTCTCAGGTCTCCGGTCAGTTCTATTTTCTCGCGTTGATCGACGGGACCGCTTTGCCGATACTGCCCCGGCAGCAGTTGTACCGAAATGACCAACATTAAAAGAATCTGCCTTACCATTCTCCAACTCTCAGCGAACATGCCGTTCTCCTTGTTGATGCAAACCCATGCTTTGTCCAAGTTCAAATCCAAACAGCACGCCGAGGTAGAATCGCCACTCCCGGCCGTAGCTTACGTTCGTATTATTGATGACACGAGTGAACCGATCGAATCCATACGCTCCTGCAAAGAAGAAGCGAGTTGGATAGGAGTAGAAAGAAAACGCTTCTAGACGAAACTCAAATCCAGCATCTGTTTTCCACGACTTCAATTGCGGTGTAACGCCCGTCCATGCATTCCCAAGATCACCAAAGAACGATCCGTACAACTTCGTGAAATAGAATTGAAGCACTCGCGTGTTGATAGTCGTCC
>JANONN010000447.1:0-6518 GCA_031420835.1 Ignavibacteriales bacterium
CTTTCTCTGTCGGATGTCGCGACAACTCCCAGTGTTTTTTCTGGACATAGTACTTCGCTTTTGGAAACGTCGGAACAATTTCACCATTGACAAGTGTCGTCGAGCCACCGGCATGATCGAAATGCAAATGCGTCAGGATAACGTCTGTGACATCTTCCAGCGCAACTCCCTGCTTCTGCAACGAAACAACGAGTTCCTGGTTGGAATTATCGAGCCGGTAGATATCCTTAAGCTTGTCGGTGAATTTACTTCCATTGCCATCGTCAACGAGAATGGTCCGACCGTTGCCGCGGATAAGGAGACAGCGGGCTGCAAGCTCGATTCGTCGACGGTCATCCGGGGGATTTGTCTTGCTCCAAAAGACATACGGCACAATGCCGAACATCGCACCGCCATCAAGCGCGAACCGACCAGTTTCAACCGCAGTGATTTCGTAGTTCCCGATCTTCATAGTTAGCAAACACTACATCGCTGACGTTACCTTGGTGTATGTGATCTTGGGAATCATTTGATAGTCGACGTGAATAATCTCACCTTGCTGTGCATCCTTCACAACGTCCAAACATTTACGCATGCACTCGATAATCTCCTGCACGCGAATCCCTTGATGCTCGGGCCGATACGGCTCAAGCTTTGCGATTGCTTTCCCCATGAGACTTCTGCAACCGTTGTAGTTTCGGTTTTCGAGATGATAGTAGCCGACCGCAACTTGAATCAGTCCTTGCAGAAAGAGCCGATCCTCTTCGCGATACTCATGCCACAGTTCTTCGAGAATATCGTGCGCTTCGAAGAACCGATGGTCATTGAATTCCTGAATGCCCCGGTGAAATCTTTCATCGTTCACATGATAATGATAAGAAATATTGGCGGGAAAATCTATCAGGGAGAAGAAGGTGAGCATATTTGGAAGCCGTACAAAAAGAAGACAATGTCACACCCGAATGCTTTAGTCGGGTGTCCTGGATGTGAATTCCGCTCTCTTTTGGATTCCCGATTGAAGCATTCGGGAATGACACATACTTTTTGTACGGACTCTACATTTATCTACATCTACAAATATCGTCGCTCAGTGATCTTCATGTCACCATCGAACACATAGAGAAGCGGGACACCGGTGGGAATGTTCAACTCCAGCACTTCTTCTTTCGAGAGATTGTCGAGCTGCATCACGATGGAGCGAAGACTGTTCCCGTGTGCGGCAACGATGATCTGCTTGCCTGCCTTCACATCAGGAAAGATCTTCGACTCCCAGTACGGCAATGTGCGGGCTGCGGTATCCTTGAGGCTTTCACTGATCCCGTCCGGATTCAACTCTGTTTTTTCATCCGGTGGTGGCACGTCGTAGCTCCGGCGCCAAATCTTCAACTGTTGCTCGCCGTACTGCTTTCCAATCTCAGCTTTGTTCTTTCCCTGCAGCGCTCCGTAGTGACGTTCGTTGAGCGCTTTATCGTATTCGATGGGAATCGTTTCTTGTTCTGTTATCTTCAAGACAATGTTGAGCGTGTCAATAGCTCGTTTTAAGACTGACGTGAACGCCTTGTCGAACCTGAATGGTTTGAGCTTCTCTCCCGCCTGTCGCGCTTCATCCTCTCCTTTCGGAGAAAGGGGGATATCAACCCACCCAGTGAACCGGTTCTCCAGATTCCACTGTGATTCACCGTGACGCAGCAAGATGAGATTGGGCATTGGATTCCTTTCGTCGAGTGTCACCGCACGTTAAAATAGCGTGCCTCAGGATGATGAACAATGATCGCGCTCGTTGATTGCTCCGGCACCATTTGATATTCCTCTGTCAACTCCACTCCGATCCGCTCTGGCTCCAGAAGTTGAAACAGTTTTGCTTGATCCTCGAGACTTGGACATGCAGGATACCCGAAGCTATAACGAGAACCCTGATACTTCTGCGCGAAGAGCTTTCGAATCTCCTTCGAATCGTTCCCTGCGATACCCAACTCTTCACGAATGTGCTTGTGCCATAATTCCGCCAAAGCTTCCGCGCTCTCAACGCTCAATCCATGAAAGTAAAGATATTCTTTGTAATCATTTGCTTCAAAGAGCTTTTTAGAATGTTCTGACGCCTGCCGCCCCATCGTCACAAGATGAAACGCAACAACATCAGCATTGCCGGATTCCATGGGAGAGAAGAAATCTGCAATGCAAAAGAAGCGACCGTGAGCTTGACGCGGGAAGGTGAAGCGCACACGCTCTTTCAATTGCGGAATGCGGAGTGCGGAGTGCGAATTGAATTGTTGATCTGAAGTCAATTGCGGAATGCGGAGTGCGGAGTGCGGATTGAATTGTTGATCTGAAGCCAATTGCGGAATGTGCGTTTCTTGCATCCCGCCGTTTTGTGGCGGGACGGCGTGCGAAGTATTATTCTCTGGCGCTTCATAGATAACAAGATCGTTTCCATCGGAGTTGCACGGGAAGTATCCGTAGACGACTTTTGGTTCGAGAAGCCATTCCGTCTTGATCATGCGTTTCAGACGCTCGTAGTCGGGGGTGATCTTCGTGTTCAACACCTTCAGATATTCCTGCTCGCTCATCTTTCCGCGGACCACTCTCCACTGTCCGCGTATCAGTGCGATATCGTTCACATATGCGAAGACATCGTCGAGTGGTATTTCTGTTACGATCTTTGATCCCCAAAAGGGTGGCCTCGGGATTGGGACATCCAATGCGACACTGGATCGCCTCGGCATCTCGGCGATTGCAACAGATGATATTTGTTCTAACTCTTCCCCTCCCTCGCCAGATAGGGCCAGTTGGATTTTCGCCTCCGCGCCTGTCAGCATCTCGGTTTGATCTTCCGTCTCTCGATCTTCTCCGCCTTTGGCGGACGTCTCTTCTTCCCCGTTCCCGATGACCTCCATCAGCCGCAAGCCGTCGAAGGCATCGTTCGCGTAATAGACCTTCCCTTTGTAGATCGAGCGCAAATCCTTCTCGACATATCGCCGTGTCAAAGCAGCGCCGCCGAGAATAACGGGAATCGTGAGCTTCTGCTCGTTCATGACTTCGAGATTCTCTTTCATGATGAGAGTGGATTTCACGAGAAGTCCGCTCATCCCAATCGCATCTGCCTTGTGTTCCTCTGCAGCATGAAGCATTGTCTCAAGCGGGACTCTGATCCCAAGGTTGACAACTTTATAGCCATTGTTCGTTAGAATGATGTCAACGAGATTCTTTCCGATGTCGTGCACGTCCCCTTTCACCGTTGCGATGACCATCGTTCCCTTCTGGCTTCCTTCTTTCTTATCCATGAACTGTTCGAGATACGATACTGCCGCTTTCATTACTTCAGCCGATTGCAACACAAACGGAAGCTGCATTTGCCCCGACCCGAACAAATCACCCACTACCTTCATCCCGTCAAGGAGAATCGTGTTGATGATCTCCAACGCGGTGTATCCCTTCAATGCTTCATCAAGATCGGCCTGCAGTCCTGGTCGGTCGCCGTCAATGATGCGGTTCTTCAGCCGCTCCTCAATGGTTCCCGTTTTCGTTGCCTTCTCTCTCTTTTCAACTTTCTGGTCTGCGTAGTACGCCATTAACTCAGTGAGCGGATCGTAGACAAGCCTTCGATTCTCTCCTTCACCTTCAAACCGCCGCTCGTCAAAGATAAGTTGTCGGCATAACTCCCGACCCCGGTCGTCAATCTTGTATAGTGGAGTAATCTTCGACGCATGAACGATCGCCATATCAAGTCCAGCCTCTACTGCATAGTGGAGGAATACACTGTTGAGGACATGTCTCAAACGCGGTGAAAGTCCGAACGAAATATTGCTTACCCCAAGGATCGTATGGACCCCACTCAATTCTTTCTTCGTAAGTGTGATTGCTTCAATCGTCTCGAGACCCGCCCGACGGAATTCCTCGGTTCCCGAACCAAGCGTGAACGTGAGTGTATCGAAGATAAGATCACCCGCCTTCATCTTGAACTTCTTCACGACGAGATCATAGATACGCTTCGCAATAGCGAGCTTCGCCACGGCTGTCTTCGCCATTCCTTGTTCATCAATCGTCAATGCGATCACTGCAGCTCCGTACTTCCTGCAAAGCGGGACGATCTTGTTGATTCGTTCCTCGCCATCTTCCAAGTTGATGGAATTGACGACCGCCTTGCTGCCCAAATGTTGGAGCGCCACCTCGATAGCAGGCGCTTCGGTCGAATCAATGACCAGCGGCGTTGTGATCTGGGTGTTGAATCGACTAATCACTTGCCTCATGTCTTCTACTTCATTCCTGCCGACGTACGCAACACAAACGTCTTGCATGTGCGCCATCTCTTTCACCTGCTCTTTTCCCATCGCCACGATCCCTTCCCAATCTTCCTTGGCCAAAAGGTCGCGAAAGAGTTTGCTTCCGTTTGCGTTCGTGCGCTCGCCAATCATGACCGGCGACGGATCAATGTGGAATGGAGCAAACTGGTAAAGACTCGATGCTCCTTGTGCTACATCCGGCTTTCGTGAGATTGGAGCGAGATCTCCAACAGCTTGCACAAGCTGACGAATATGTTCCTTCGTCGTTCCGCAACATCCACCAACAATGTTCACGCCGAGATCCTTGACAAAATGGCTCAGGTATTGCACAAGCTCTTCCGGACTCAGATGATAGTGCGCATGACCACCAACGTTTTCGGGAATCCCAGCGTTTGGCATCACAAAAATTGGGAGCGGGCTGGAAGACGAAAGTACTCGAATATGCTCAGACATTTCCTTTGGACCCGTTGCGCAATTCACTCCTAAGACATCAATATCGTACGGTTCAATGGATGTCAACGCTGCGGAGATCTCCGTACCAAGCAGCATCGTCCCCATCGTCTCGATCGTTACTGAAACGATAAGGGGGACACGCGTCCGTGATTCTTCGAAGAACTCAAAAATCCCGTACAGCGCGGCTTTGATCTGAAGAACGTCTTGGCAGGTTTCAATCGAAAGCAAGTCAACTCCCCCTTCGACAAGTCCCTTTGCTTGCTCTTTATATGAGTCTGCCATTTGCTTGAAGGGGATGTGACCGAGCGACGGAAGCTTCGTTGTAGGCCCCATAGAGCCGGCAACAAATCGGGGGCGAGCGGAGGTTGAATAGTCGAGCGCAAGGCGCTTGGCAATCTTCGCAGCTTTGAAGTTCAACTCATAGGCGAGATGTGGAATGCTATACTCAGCGAGAACGATCGAAGTGGAACCAAACGAGTTCGTTTCAATGACATCGCTCCCAGCTTCGAGGTAGTCTTTGTGTACAAGTTCGACCGCAGAGGGCTTTGAGATAACGAGATACTCATTGCACCCCGCAAGATTTTCGCCCCCAAAGTCATCTAAAGTAAGACCTTGTTCTTGGAAGTGCGTTCCGGTCGCCCCATCGAAAACGATGACCTTTTCCTTCAGCACATCAAGAAATTGCTTCGTCATTGATTCTCCAAAAAACGAAAAACCCCAGCTTTGAGCGCCGGGGTGGTACTTTTAGTGACGCTTTAGCCTTCTTGTTTGAAGCCGCAAGCCCGCCAACGTTGTTAGGTTATGCAAATTGGAGAGTTGAGGCGTGGCGGGCAAGCTGTCCATCAAATCGCCACAGGTCAATTGTATCAAACAATTGCTCGAAGAGCAAGTCATGCAGCGAGGCGATTAGAGAAACTTGTCCTTGACATCGAGTGCGAATTTCGCTAATTTGAAAATAGTCTACGCCCCATCGTGAGTTGATTCCTGCGTTCCACTGGGCATTTCACTGAATCATTCCCTTGTAATCATTGTAGGGAGCACATGTATGGCAAAAACGAAGTATATCCAGCATTTCTGTGCCTATTGTCATAAGGACACGAAAATGGAGTTGGTTGGGGAAATGCACGCCGAGGGGAAAGAAAGCGATGGATTCCGCGTATGGTTCCGATGCACACGGTGCAAGCACAGCGCCCTGATCGAGCGCCCGAACAAGCAGCGGAACGGAGCTCCCCCAGAAATTGATAGGGTGAGCTTCGTGGAATACTCGAAGGAAAAGGTGTTCCTGGTGGGTCAAACCATCTTCCATCCAGAATGGAAGGATTACGGCCGGGTGATGGGGAAACGCCGAATCTCTAGTGGAACATCGTCCATTACGGTCACATTCGAGAAACAGGGCGAACGACGTTTGCTGGAAAACATCAAAGCCGAAGACGAAAAAGCATTTGCATAAAACTTAATCAAATTAGCAGATTACTGAGGGAGGTGAATTACTTCTGGTTGGCATCATCATTGGCGAAAACGAACCCATAGACCGTGCAATTCGACGCTTCAAAAAGAAATATGAGCGCTCCGGTGTCTTGAAGGAGTTCAAGAAGCGCACGTTCTTTACGAAACCTTCCGTAAAGAAACGGATGAAACGAGCGAAAGCCGTACGTCGTATGCAACGGGCAATGATAGAAGAAGCATAGTCACTCTCCACGAAACAGAAACACAAATCCCCTGAGGCTACCGCTTCAGGGGATTTTTTGTTTGCTGGAACTCAACTGAGGCCCGCGCAAAAAGTACCTTGTCACCCCCGTCCCGATG
>JANONN010000448.1:0-6099 GCA_031420835.1 Ignavibacteriales bacterium
ATACGCACAATAGACCCTGAAAGGGTCATATACTTCAGGTCGGGGCAGCACCCCGACCAACTCAATAGCCAACGACAAGAAACCCTGAAAGGGTGGCATACCTGTTTTGCCTGCCTGCCGCAGGCACGGCGTAACATCAGTGATTGAAATAGTTGAGGTTATGTAAGAAGGAAGAAAAAGCAAAAACCAAAAATCTCGACGTTGTCTGTCAGATCATCATGCCCCCAAGCGTCCAGCTTCTTTCTTGAAGAGCTTCACAAGGTCGGTTTTTTCCCATGTGAATTCCTTCTCGTTCCTTCCGAAGTGTCCATAGGAGGCGGTTTTGCGGTAAATGGGGCGGCGCAAGTCGAGGCGTTTGATGATTCCGCGCGGTGTCATGTCCACATTCTTTTGGACGACGCGCGCAATTTCGTGGTCGGGAATAGCCCCCGTACCGAACGTCTGAACATGGATTGAAACCGGATCAGCAACTCCAATCGCATAGGCAACTTGAATGAGACACTCGCTGGCGAGTCCGGCAGCGACGATGTTCTTTGCAAGATGGCGTGCGGCATAAGCGGCGCTGCGGTCAACTTTCGTGGGATCCTTTCCCGAAAACGCTCCACCACCGTGCGGAGCCCGGCCGCCGTAGGTATCCACAACGATCTTTCTTCCTGTCAAACCGGTATCGCCATGCGGTCCACCGATCTCGAATCGGCCCGTCGGATTGACGAAGTAGCGCGTCTTATTGTCGAGCATGGTGCTTGGGATAACACGCTTGATCACCTGCTCGATGACATCATCCTTGATCTGCTTTTGACTCGCGTCCGGATCGTGTTGCGTTGAAACAACGACGGTATCCACACGGAGCGGTTTTCGACCTTCGTACTCGATTGTGACCTGAGACTTTGCATCGGGACGAAGATAGTGCATCGAGCCGTTTTGTGATTTGCGGATCTCAGCCAGGCGCCGCACAAGTTGATGGGCGAACATGATTGGCATCGGCATCAGCTCAGGTGTTTCGGTGCATGCATAACCAAACATCATCCCTTGATCTCCAGCGCCGCCGGTATCAACGCCGCGGGCGATGTCGGGCGATTGAGAATGAATGGCGGAAATGACGGAACAGGAATCGGAGTCAAAGCGATACGCGGCTTTTGTGTAGCCGATCTGGCGAATAACGTCCCGTACGATTTCCTGCACTTCAATATAGCCCTTTGTGGTGATCTCTCCTCCGACGAGGGCAAGTCCGGTTGTAACAAAACTCTCGCATGCGACGCGGGAGAACTTGTCTTGCGCCAGCAGTGCATCAAGAATGGCGTCCGAAATCTGATCGCACACTTTGTCAGGGTGACCCTCAGAAACGGATTCTGATGTAAACAAGTATCTCATGGATTCTCCGGGATATGGTCAATAATCGAAGTTTTTGACTATGAATCTCTGAAAGGAACAAAGCAACCGCTAATAGAACTCAAGTTCCGATGAATCTCCAATATTGATTCGCTTGTAGGCGCCACGCACAATAGCGTTGCTCCCTACGATTGATCCGTCCAACAGGGCATCCTGAACCGTTGCCCCTTCGCTCACGATGGAGTTTCGGATAATGGCGTTTTCAACCGTGGCGCCTTCGGCAATGGTCGTGTACGGCCCGAGCACAGAGTTACGAACATTGGCCTTGGGCGAAACGAACACAGGGGGCTGAAGGACAACGCCATTCTTGCTCTGCGGAACCGGCATCCGCTCAAGCAAGCTATGGTTGGTGGAAAGAAGGGTCTCCGGCTTTCCACAATCATACCATCCCTCAACGGTGAACGGCTGCATCTTCTCTCCACGCTCGATCATCATTTGGAGCGCGTCGGTGAGCTGATATTCGCCCTTTGTCCGGATATCCCGTTTGATCATTTCTTTCAGGCATTCAATGAGAAGTTGAGGGCTCTTCATATAATAAATGCCGACGATCGCAGACCGGCTAATAGGATTCTCCGGCTTTTCAACGAGCCGTGTGATGAATCCGTTTTGAGTCTCCGCAACACCAAATCGTCGCGGGTCTTCTACCTCCTTCACGCCGATCATCGTGTGGTTGCTCTTGAGCATGGACTTCAAGTCAACGTCAAACACAGTGTCGCCAAGAATAATCAGGACGGGGTCGCGGGAGATGGTGTGGCGCGAAAGGTAAATGGCATGGCCAAGTCCCAATCGTTCTTCTTGTTCGACAAAATCAACTTTAATGGAGTAATTGGATCGGATGTAGTCTTTGATCTTCTCGCCAAGGTAGCCGATGATGATCGTGACCTCGTCGAAGCCGCTTTGGACGAGCTTATCCATAATGTGGCCGATGATCGGTTTTCCGGCAACATTGAGGAGAACCTTGGGAACAGTGTACGTATGAGGGCGGAGTCTGCTCCCAACTCCTGCAACGGGGATAATAGCTCGCATGGGATTGTCGTTGGATGAGAGAAAAATTGCTGTTCAAGATAGCGAAGAATCGTTTGAGAAACAAACCGAACGATGTTATCGGCGCGCGAGAACGGGTTCGTTGACTTTCCCTCCAATTCCATCTATATTGACTTACGAACGAGTAACGGTTGACCGGAAAAAGGAGCGAAGCATGTTCAAAGGCGGAATGCCCAATATGCAATCAATGATGAAGCAAGTTCAGATGATGCAAGAGAAGATTGCGCAAGTTCAAGCGGAGTTGGAGCAGAAAACTGTAACCGCCGAATCGGGCGGGGGAATGGTGAAAGCAACGGTCAATGGCAAACATCAGGTTCTGAAGATTGAAATCGAAAAGGAAGTCATCACTCCTGACGAAAAGGAAATGTTGGAAGACCTCATCGTTGCCGCGGTCAACAAAGCCAATGAGCAAGCTGCAGCAATGGCACAGGAACAGATGAAACAAGCTACCAATGGCATGTTGCCAAATATCCCCGGAATGAATCTCCCCGGAATGTAGTTCCCTGAACACCCTCCATGATCTACACGGCTGAATCTGTCGAACAACTTGCCGAGCAATTTGCTCAATTACCCGGGATCGGTCGCAAAACTGCCTATCGCCTTGCCCTTTATGTAATTAAGTTGGAGCGAGAAGAAGTCGTAACGCTTGCAAGGGCGCTGGTCAACGCGAAGGACAAGGTCCGCTATTGTTCGGTTTGTTCAAATATCACGGAGGCCGACCCCTGCTTGATCTGCTCAAACACCAAACGAGATCGGTCGCTGATCTGCGTCGTGGAGGAGCCAAACGATGTTTTGGCTATCGAAAAGACGCATGACTTCAAGGGGCTTTACCATGTTCTCGGTGGTGTGCTTTCGCCACTCGACGGCATTGGCCCTGACGATTTGAGAATCAAGGAGCTTCTTCAACGGTGTGGCGATGAGACGCAGGAGATCATTCTCGCAATGAATCCTAACGTCGAGGGTGAAGCGACTACACTGTATCTTTCCCGGCTTCTGAAACCGTTGGGGTTGAAAGTGACCCGGATTGCGCGAGGACTTCCAGTAGGATCCGATCTCGAATTTGCCGATGAGGCCACCCTGAGTCGTGCGCTTGAAGGGCGCATTGCCGTTTGATGTGATGCGGTTTAACCTCCGGAGGGTAAGAACAAGATTATGCAAATAGGATATGTCCTTCGTGAAGGATTCTCCGGTTTCAAGCGGGCGAAGCTCTCGATGTTTGCGGCCATCATGACGGTGTGCATTTCGCTTCTGCTCTTGAGTCTCTTCACGATCCTTTTGATGAACGCCAACAGCGTTATCGAATCGCTGCGCGATCGGGTGGAGATGGAAGCATTTCTCGCAGATCACCTTACGCCTGAAGCCGCCAATGCAGTTCGTGCTCAAGTCGCAGCGGTGGAGGGTGTGCAAGACGTGCGCTTCATCTCAAAAGATGAAGCCGCTCGAATCTTCCATGAGGAGTTTGGTGAGGATATCTACAAGGTCCTGAACTTCAATCCACTTCCCGCTTCCCTCAAGATCTATCTCAAGGATGGTTACAAAACGTCAGCAGGCGCAGAGTCTGTGCAAAGGGGAGTGAAGAAGATCAAGGGCGTTGAGGAGATCATCTATCGCAAGGTCCTCCTTGAAATGCTCGACCAGCGTGCGATGATGTTTCTCTGGTTAGCTTTCGGAATAGGAGTGTTTATCGCTATCTCTTCTATCTTTCTCGTTGCCAATACGATTCGCCTTGCCATTTATGCAAAGCGGAAGATCATTCAGACGATGAAACTCATGGGAGCGACACGCGGGTTCATTCGCGTTCCCTTTCTTCTCGAAGGTTTTTTCCAAGGATTGATCGGCGGACTTACTGCGACCGGAATCGTGTATGGACTTTTCCAATCGCTGGAGCGGTGGGTGTCGGTCCCACTTTCGGAGTTCGTGAAAGTTGATCCTCTCTATTATGCCGTCATCGTCGGTGTCGGATGTTTTCTGGGGTTGATCGGAAGTCTGATCTCCATCCGTCGCTTCATTGGTGAAGGCGTTGTGGATTGATTGCTTTTTCGCCAATTCTTCCCTAAACTTTTCTCACCTCACAGTTCCATTCTTACGTTCAAACGCATTTCCATATCATCCCAAGCACGATTATGAAGGCCTTTCTCCAGTTCTACAACTCGTCTCTCGGCAGAAAAATCATCATGAGCTTGACGGGTTTGTTTCTCTGTACGTTTCTGCTTCAACACCTCATAGGCAACCTTCTCCTCTTCAAAGGAGAGGAATCGTTCAACGCCTACTCGGAATTTATGGTAGGGAATCCGATCATTCGTACCATTGAGTTTGGGTTGTTTGCTGCTCTGCTCATTCATCCCTTTTTTGCGTTGCTGGTGTGGCTTCAAAACAAGCGCGCGCGTCCCACGGAGTATGAGAGCTACAAACTCTCGGAGAATTCCCCACTTGCATCGCGCATCACGATGCTCAGCGGGACGATCATCCTGATCTTCCTCATTGTTCATCTCCGTACATTCTTTATCCCTTTGCGTTTTGCAGAGATTCATCCTTCTCCGTATGCTCTGGTGCAGGATGCATTCTCAAACGCGTATTACTCCGGCTTCTATCTTGTCGCGCTCGTTCTGCTCGCGTATCATTTGAAACACGGGTTCCAAGCAGCATTTCAAACATTGGGGTTGCGCGATAAGAAGTATTCCAAACTACTCGATGCCATTGCCGTCATTTTCTGGCTGATCATCCCGCTTGGATTTGCATCCATGCCCATCTTCTTCTATTGGATGAGCCGAAATGGCAACTGGGCTTCCGTGATAGGAGTGAACTAACATGATTCTCGACTCGAAGATTCCTCCAGGTCCGATTCAAACACAATGGGACACACATCGCTTCAACCTCAAACTTGTTAATCCAGCCAACCGACGGAAATACTCAGTCATCATCGTGGGGACTGGATTAGCGGGAGCTTCGGCGGCCGCGTCACTTGCGGAGCTTGGATACAACGTGCTCTCGTTCTCTTTCCACGAGTCGCCACGGCGTGCCCATAGCATCGCCGCACAGGGCGGTATCAATGCGCCGAAGAATTACTCGAACGACGGCGATAGCATCTGGCGGCTCTTCTATGATACGGTCAAAGGTGGCGACTACCGCGCTCGCGAAGCGAACGTCTACCGTCTCGCGCAGGTCAGCAACAACATCATTGACCAGTGTGTGGCGCAGGGCGTTCCGTTTGCCCGCGACTATGCCGGCTATCTCGACAATCGCTCGTTCGGTGGCGCGCAAGTAGCTAGAACATTTTACGCGCGTGGCCAGACGGGACAGCAACTTCTTCTCGGTGCGTATTCCGCATTGGTGCGGCAGATCGATGCAGGGGCGGTGAAGTTTTTCGAGCGGCGCGATATGCTCGACCTTGTCGTTATTGATGGACAAGCGCGTGGCATCGTGTGCCGCAACATGGTGACGGGTGAGCTTGAATCGTACGTGGCGGATGCGGTCGTTCTCGCCACGGGTGGTTACGGAAATGTTTTCTTCCTGTCGACGAACGCCAAAGCAAGCAATGCGACGGCGATTTGGCGCGCACACAAACGCGGAGCGCTCTTCGGAAATCCATGCTTCACACAAATCCATCCGACGTGCATTCCGCAAAGTGGTGAGTATCAATCGAAGCTTACGCTCATGAGTGAAAGT
>JANONN010000449.1:0-2380 GCA_031420835.1 Ignavibacteriales bacterium
ATCAATCGTGGGTTCGACGAGGGCAGAGCCGTTGTGCCCGCACCGCCTGTTATTATCCTCGGCTCCGTTGGAGAAGACGTTGTTTCTGAACAGGCTGAGGAAAGCGTGACCGAAGCAGCAGTCGTTGAGCTTCCAAAAGAATTCGGTCTCGATGCGAACTTCCCGAATCCGTTCAATCCATCTACCACGATCCGTTACGCGATGAAGGATGATGGTACCGTGCGGTTGGCGATCTACAACATCCTTGGGCAGAATGTTGCAACGCTTGTGGATGGTGTTGTGTCTGCGGGTTATCATCAGATCACGTGGAACGCGGTCAATGACAACGGTGAAGGTTTGCCATCAGGTATCTACTTCTATCGCTTGGAAGTGAAGCCGTTCAGTGAGGGACAGGGCTTCGTCCAAAGCAAGAAGATGCTTCTGATGAAGTAAGCTTCAGACCGCAGGAAAAAGGTCAGATCATCAGGATGGGGCTCTCAAAGGTGAAGAGAGCCCCATCTTCATATTAAGGAGAAAGCAAGCCAGTGATGATTCAAAGAATTATTTTTGGTATCTTAGGTATAGCGCTAATGGCAGGTGGGTGGTCGCATGCGCAACTTCAATCATCCCCACCGCGACTTTTGGTAGAGAAGAAGAAGTACAATTTGGGCGATATGACGGCTGGGGAAGTGAAAAAGATTAAGGTCCGAATCACGAACGCGGGGGGTGACACGCTTCGGATACTGCAGGTTGTTCCTTCCTGCGGGTGCACGACCGCAAAAATGCCAAAGCCAACGTTAGTGGGCGGCGAATCGGATATTGTGGAGATGATTTTTAGTTCACAAGGCTTTAGAGGCAAAACAACGAAACATGTCACGATTGTGACGAACGATCCGAAGTCTCCCAGCACGGTAGTAAACTTTGAGGCAAATGTGGTCACGCAGTTGGAGCTTGTGCCGTACGGTCCGCTCGCCTTCTTCGGGAACTTGCCAATGGGAGAACAAAGTACGCGGACAGTCAAAATCCGGAACACTTCAAAGTCTGCGATCAAGTTTACAGATATTTCAACCAAAGTAACGGGTGTTACCGTGAAGTTGACGCGGGAAACACTTCGCTCAAACGATACGCTGTCTGTGCCCATTATGATTATTCCGTTCAAGGAAGGTTATAACGACGGTGAATTGGTTTTGAAAACTGACAGCAAGACGGCGCCTGAAGTTCGTTTCAAGATTGGATTCAATGGTACTACAAAGAAAGTGATGTAAACGGGAGAAACCTATGCTTACTGAAAAAATCCGCATCCTTCTGGTGGACGATGAAGAATCGTTTGTAAATGTTCTCGCTCTTCAGCTACGGGAGGAATACAACTTCGACACCACGGTTACCTATTCTGCGAAAGAAGCCATCGCGGAAATCAAGAAGAGCCGATATGGCTTTGACATCATCCTATTGGATTACATGATGCCGGAAATGACAGGCATTAACTTCCTACAATGGATGGTTGAGCAGAAGAACCGTACGCCCGTGGTGATGCTCACGGCAGCCGGATCGGAGCAGGTGGCAGTGGAGGCCATGAAGCTTGGTGCGTATGATTACGTGCGCAAAGAACTGATTGACATCGCACACATGGACGTGTTGATCCGTGCGACACACGAGCGGCATATGTATCGGGTTGACCGCGAGATCGAAGAAGAACGTCTCCGTGAAATCGTGCTGAACAAAGAAGCAACGGAACGCGCGCGCGATGTGATCAATGCCATCACGCCAACGGTTTCCACGGCGCTCGCCGGGATGAGTACCGCGCTTGAAACAAAGGGAGAGGAGATCTTGAAGAAGCTCCCGCAGGCGGAACGACGCGAACTGAGAACGTTATTCGAGGAGTTGAATCGCTATGAGCGCATGCTTGTTGCGTCAACGAAAGGGCTGATGGGGCTCTTCCAGATCGTTTACACGCACTACACAGGAATGCCGATCATCGAAAACATCAGATCAGAGTTTGAAGCTGAGGTTCGTGGAGTGAGGGAGGCAACAGAAATCGGCAAGCGGTAACCAACGGCTTGCAGGACACGAACACGAAGGCCCCGCATTGCAGGGCCTTTTTTTTGTGCGCCCGGAACCCCGCCTTCGTTCTGAGAAGCGAACTCTGACGGGGCAGGCAGGACGGAACCCATGACAGGTGCAAAATAAAGCTGCCCTCCAAGAAACAGGAGGGCATTTTGTTTTGCAGTGCCCGGAACAGGACTTGAACCTGCACGTCGTTGCCGACACTAGCTCCTGAAGCTAGCGCGTCTGCCAGTTTCGCCATCCGGGCTTAGATTGATAATAACTGATGTTACGCACAGGAAGACTTCGTCGTGAGCGCTCAGTCGAACGATATGTAGCCCTTTCAGGGCAAGATGGA
>JANONN010000450.1:0-2698 GCA_031420835.1 Ignavibacteriales bacterium
TTCCGAACAGAAGAATCCCAAATTGTTCGTGAACCAATCGTACACCGTTTGCACATCCGGCACTTGACAGTTGAAATGATCGAGTCGCATGATGTGCGCGCCACGGTAGAGATCGTACCGCTGCAAGAGCCAATCGCGCTGGGCGATCTGGTGGAAGAACTCGATCGGTAGCCCGGATGGATCCTGCACGCGAAGCGCCTTTCCTTGTCCCTCCTCAGTACCTTCCTCAATCCATCGCACGGCGCAGCCGTTCTGTTGGTAGAACTTCGCGATGCCGGTCAGATCATCCGGATCGGAGACACGAAAAGCAATGTGCCCAACACCGGGCGATTCTGCTTTCCGAAGAACAAGACTGTAGAGATCGCGTTCTTCATATCCCCCAAGGTAAAGGGAGTTCTTGGTGCGTGCTGTCTCAACAAGTCCGAGCATGTCAACGTAAAATGCCCGCGCGCGCTCAAGGTCCGTCACGCGGAATTCCAAATGAGCTGCCCGTGTAATGCTAAAGGACATAGAGGCTCCAATTCTCTAGGTGGAGGGGGAACAGCCATTTTTAGCCTGGCCTATTGGCTGTCTCTTGCGTAAACTCTCAACTAAACTTAATGCACACAATTGAAACATCATCCTGAAACACATCGTTCTTGGTAAACTCATGTAGCTTCTTAACGATTTCATCACACACTTGCTCCGGTGAGCCGTTAGCACTCGCAACCACTCGCCTGAGCTGCTCATTGCCGTATTCTTCATCCTTTATGTTCATGGCTTCAATGACACCATCAGTATAGAGCAAAAGAGAATCGTCTTGAGCAAAAGGAATTTCAACATCAGAAAACTGTGCATCACGTTTAATGCCTAACCCCAGATTGACTGTTCGAAGTTCTTCGATCTTGTTGGATTGATGATGTTTATAAAGAATCGGTGGGTGCCCCGCTGTCGCTAATCGTACCATGTTCTGTGATCGATCGGCAACAAGATACGCAAAGGTAACAAACATTTTTTCTTCAGAGAGATCAAAAATTGTTTTGTTGAGATTTGCTAAAACACTTGCAGGAGAGGTATCATACTCAAGTCGGGAGTGCAAGGCGCTTTTGGTCATCGCAGAAAGAATGCCAGGACCGACACCATGACCCGTGACATCGGCAATTGCGATGGCGACACAATCATCAGAAATTTGGATGACATCAAAGAAATCGCCGCCCACTTCTGTCGCCGGAATTGTTATTCCAGCAATACTATACCACGATGTTTGTACGGTCGATTCGGGGAGTAGCGACTGTTGAATATCCTGTGCGATTTTTACTTCCGTTTCAAACCGTGCTCGTTTCTGGATTTCATTGCTAATCACTCGAATGAAGGTTGTGTACCCAAGGACGAGAAGCACCACAGCAAGCCAACCAAGAACGACGCGTTCTGTACCCGTTGCATCAAGGTCTTCAGGAGTTAAGGCTCGAGGCGGCTCTATTGATGTCGATTGATGTATACTCAAAATACCTTCACCGGCTAACACGCTTGTCCAAAAGATTACAATGAGCAATGTAATCCACCATCGTTTCCGCGCAAATAAGATCATACTCGCGGCAAAACCTCCCGCCCCGAGAGTATCAAGAATGATGCTTCTCCAAGGAATGATGCTCGACGGCTGATCCATCAGGTGTCCCAGCGGACCAATGACACTGAATAGCAAAAACGCAGCAAGCGCCAATCTTCGCAGCGCAGGGGGTTTCATTCCTTTCCAGATATCGAATGCTTTAGGTCGTCGGGGCATAAAAGTTCCCTAACTGTAATTGTATACCAGAGCATGCTGTCACGGTTTGCCTGCCCCGCAACGCTTTTACGCGGGGTGACCGTGACAGCCCAAAGAAGATTAGTCAGACAAGTCGCAAGGCGATGCCTTCGGCAAATGTCTGACGTACCCGGTTTTTATCCTTCATCCCACGGATCGTAAAAGACACGTATGTCGGTGTGAGTCTCATCAATCTCCGGCGCGGATTCCACTTCATCGCGATTGAGTTTGCGATACTTACCAGAATGAAACACAAGTGGGTGGCGTGGCTCCACACCCGAATGAAGCGCAACAACTTCGCCAATGATGATCCAATGATCTCCGCCTTCCAATGTTTGTTGCACAAGGCAAGCGAGCGCGGCGGCGCATCCTTCGAGTCGCGGTGCGCTTTCCCACGGAACAAATCGGAATGACGGTGGGGATTGTTCCTTCCAACCGCCTGCGAAGTAGGTTGAGAGCGCCTGCTGATCTTCCCGCAAGAAGTTGATCGAGAATCCCTTCGCCCGTTGGAGAAACTCCGCCATCTTGGCGCGCTTGTCAACACAAAAGAGCATGAGTGTCGGATTGAGCGAAAGAGAGGTCAACGCATTGACGGTCATGCCATGAATTTCGCCATCCACTTCTGTTGCAATAACAGAGACGCCGGTGGGAAATTGCCCGACCGTCTGGCGAAATAGTTTTGGGTCAATAGGTGGCATTTTGAGTTCAGCTCCCTGCTTCTGCAAAAGCCTCCACTTTGGCTCGCGAGAGAAACTCTCTCACTCGTTCCATGTACTGAGAGCGGTCATGATTGGCCACAAGCGCACCCGCCATTGTCGCGATCAGGCCGAGATCATTCCACGGCTTATCGACGCGACCGCACAAGCAGATCCGGTAACCCGACGCGCCGACAGGCGGCGGATAGACGCAACTTGGGTT
>JANONN010000451.1:0-6044 GCA_031420835.1 Ignavibacteriales bacterium
AAAATGAAGTTCGGTGCTTGTGCGCAAATCTCGAGTGGAGTTGTAGTAATCCAATGCTGATCCGTAATATCGTCGGGCGGCTTCCAGACTATCAACGCCGAAGTAAACATCTGCAAGATTACCCGCGAGCGTTCCAAGATATCCCGTGGCGCCGATTTGTGTTGCAAGCGCATACGCTTGTTTCAAATCAGAGAGAGCCTTGAAGCTGCCGAACGGACCTTTTGCGTAGATGGAAAGAGCCTGCAAGACCTGGATACGATTGAAGGGATTCGTTAGTTGAGACTGGCGTGATCGCACTTGCTCGAAGAGTTCATCGGCAAGATTATCGTAACCTGAGCGACGGTACGCCTCCGCAAGACGCAACGACGCCATGATCTCCAGAGAAATGTCCTTCACCTGTTCGGACGATTCCTTCGCACGCTTGAATCGCTCTACAGCCTCTCGTGCTCGGTCTTGCTTCACCAGAATAATTCCCGCATTGAGGTCCGCTTGAATTCTATACGATCCCTCTGCAGGAGCTTGCGCAAGTGTTCGCATCCGGTCGAAGGTTGAAAGCGCTTCGTCATCCTGGCCATTCTTCGTGAGGGCAAGGCCAAGATTGTTTAGAATGGTTAGCTGGTTTTCCTTCTTGAGGTTTGATGAATTGGCAAGCACACGCCGATAGAACGAGATCGCTGTCTGGTTATCACCCTGCAGATAAGCGACATCAGCTCTGGTTTGATCCACAATAAACACTACATCGGCAGGCACATTCCCCCTTGCGATCAATCGTCCCATTTGATCAACGACGGCAGCCGCCTCCTGAACTCGTGCCTGCTGAACAAGCAGCAATGCGAGCAGTTGTTGCGTTTGGAGAAGAGTAGGCGCCGGCGTAGCATTGCGTTCCATAACCCGAACCATAGCTCTCAGTGTGTCAATGCCGGCATTGGAAAGTCCTTGCATCTCATACAGCGAATATCTCTTTTTGACGAAATCGAGCACGCGACCTTCCGACTGGGTCGTCAGCATTTCAACTTGAATGGTGGCCAGGAGTTCGTCAGCTTTCTTCAGGTCGCCGCGTTGCTCGGCATCTCCTGCGAGCTTGATGGTGTATTCGATGCGAGTTGCTCCGGCCCCGCTACGGCCGGCAAGTTGCCGCGCCTTCTCTGCCTGGCCTGTGTTCAAATAGAGCGTCGTCAGTTGCGACACAACGGATGATTTGATCTGTTGACTCGCCGCGTCATTCCCAAGCAAACCGAGCGCTGCCTCAAAGTCTTTGATCGTGCTGAGTTCATCATTCAACGATTTGTAAAGAAGTCCACGTTGATAGTGAATATTCCCCCGTAGAGCTGGATCTCCATTCTCCCCAGCCAACGCGAGAGCTTTGGAGTAGAAGGGAACCGCTTCTGGCGCCGATCGTTTCTCGGCACCTTTGGCGATCGTTAGATAGAGCTGCACATGTTTGAAGCCGATCTCTTTCACCCGATCTGTTTCATTTGCTCGTAAGGCGCTCTCCTTCGCCCGCATAAACGCCGTATCTGATTGAGCCAGATTGCCCAATTGAGCAAGGCTGACCCCGTAGTGGTAATACGCAACACTCAATTGCGATTGGAGATTTCGCTTTTCCAACTCTGTGATGAAGGGACGCACATGCACCACCACAGAGTCGTGTCTTCCCGCCATGAAGTATGTCTGAATCCGTGCCCAGTCCGACTTCAGATCTTGAGCATGAGTCCATGCAAAGCAGGCAGCAAGCAACGTCAATACGACTTTATCTCTTTGGTTCATTTTCATTCCATTCATTTACCGTGTTCTCTTCGACACTATGATTTGTGGTTCCACGCCTTTGAACTCTTTCGTGAATTCGGCAATCGCTTTTCGCGCGTCATCTTCCGCTTCGTAGATACCGAGGCTCAGTTCATATTTCTCGGAAAGTTTCGCCTCATTCGTCATGACCATCACATTGAAACCACGGTTTTGAAACATCCGCTTGTCATCATAGGCATCCTTAGCGCTCCGATATGCCTTCAGGAACACCGTGTAGTTCTTCCGTTCACTTATCACGGAACCAGTGGGATCTGCAATGGGACGAATGAGCGTGAACTCCGTCCGCCGGTTCTTTTGCATGTTCTCCGGAGAATCATTGGGAGCTATTGGATATTGGCTCCCGTATCCACGTCCAATGAGTCGGTCGGCATCAAGACCGTTCATCGCCATGAATTGCTTGATCGCATTCGCCCGCTCCGATGAAAGCTCAATATTCCCTTCTTCCGAACCGGTTATGTCGGTGTGGCCACCTATTTCAAGTTTCGCGTCCGGGACGGCTTTCATATCATCAATGATCTCAAAGAGATTCTTTTCATCCTCATAGCGAATCTCCGACTTGCCAAGATCGAAGTGAATGCTGTAAAGCCGGATAATGCGGGGAGGCTTCGCGAGCAGAGCATACACCCCCGGTTTGCTGTACGTGAACTCGTAAGCGCGCTGCTTGTCATCGTATGCCGTTGTCATCGTCTCCCAGTTTCCGTTTTCGAAATGAAAAATGCCTGAGAGACCCGGAACGCTCAACTTCCGCGAGATCCAATCCGCGCGCACCGGAAGGGATGCTTGAACTCTGGATGGTACGACTTCGGCGAGCTCAGTCGAGCCGGCACTAAGGTGATATACAGGACCAACAGCAGAGAACTTCTGCACCGCGTCAGGCCAATCAATAATCGTTATTGCGGGATCGGAAGTCGCTGAGGATGGAATTGTCACGTACGCGCCATTCACCAATCCTGTTACCGTCATCCCCCGAACATTGACAGGCACAATATCGTGATCTCTCCAGAGTTGAACCTGTGCCTCAATAGAGAGTTTCTCAAAGGTTTCTCGTGCTTCCACTATGTTTCCGTTCTGGAGAAGTGCGGGGACGAGTCGGAGTTGCGCCGTCGAAGCAACGATTGGCGACGTGCTCGAAGCTGCCAGTGTTCTGAGGGTCGAGATTGCTCCAGCAACGTCTCCCCGCGACAAGTGAATTTTGGAAAGATTCAGCGCGGCCTCATCTTTGATATCTTGGTCAGCATTCGTCTTCATGATCTCTTCATAGTACCGAGTTGCCTCATCAAGCTTGTTCCCCCGCTCGGCAATTTTCGCAAGCTCCATTCGTGCAAACACGGCGGTTTTTGATTCACCATATGCTTGCACCACCTGACCGAGACTCTTTTCCGCGGCCGGCAAATCTCCCATCTCCATACTCAGCGTTGCAGACTGCAAGAATGCTTCTGACGCCATCTCCGTCCCTTCATACTGAGAAGAAAGCTGAGAGTACGTGTTCAATGCCAGAGCAAAGTTCCCTTCAGCGGTGTACGCCTTTGCAAGTTCCAACATCGCACGCGCACGAATGGCTGAGTTCTGTTCCGTATTCAAAACCTGGCTATATGTTTTCCGCGCCGCCGCATATTGTTTGGCGGATTTGTAGAGATCGGCTTTCTCCAACAACGTTTGATTGTAGGCGGAACTGAGCGGGTTTCTCAGAATGATATTGTACACCGACATCGCTTTTGCAAACTCACCTCGACGATGCCAGTAGTTGCCCACCTTGAGCCTTACATTATCCGTGTGCTTCGACTTCGGAAAACCCGTGACATAGTCGAGATAGTTTCGCAGGCTTTCCTTCCCTTCCGATTCGAGAAAAGCAAGGTTGAAGTAGGCAATGTTCTCTCCATCAACTGCGAAGCTGCGAAGCCCCTCCGCATTGTATCGTCCTTTCATGCTGAGACGAATCGAATAAGCGTTGGCGCTGATGTTCGTCTCCGACGTGCGATAGGTCAACCGGTACTGGCCGCGCAAGAGCTTGAGTACTGTTTGGTACAGATGTGCGAGATCCTTCGGCTCACGAACGAAGAAGTATTCTCCACCGGAAAGCGATGCAAGTTCCTGCAGCGTAGTATTCACCCGCACGTTAAGGTCGATCGCATAGATAGGAATGTTGTATTGTCGGATCAACAATTTTGAAACTTCAAGGGGTGAGACTGAGCCGTTCTCCTGACCGTCAGAGAAGAGAATAATTGCCTTCCTTCCGAGAACATTCGTTGCATTGACGGTCGAGAGCGCGTGCAAGATGGCATCGTACATGAACGTTCTGTTCGTCATGACCGTAATTGGAATGTTCTTTCGAAGGAACGTTTTTGAATTGCTGAATCCAATCTTCTGCCGACCAAAGATCTGTTGCGGGAACTCAGGCACCTTCATCTTCTTGGTGCCGTCTCCGAAATCGATGATACACACATTATCACCTGCTCTTAAGCTGTCAACGAACTGCAGAGCGGCGGCTTCAAGGAGCTGTGTCCGGCCGATCATGGATTCTGAATTGTCAAATACAAGCGCCAGAAAAAGCTCCGATTCGCCTTTCTCCTTTAGTTCAATCACGGATTGCAGATCGTTTGGGCGCACACGAAGGTCATTATGGTCAACCTGAAACATCGTTGAGTCGCTTTGCCGCAGGTTGATCGGTTCCCCCTTTCCGTCCACCAACGTGACATAAAGATCAACAAGCGGATAACGGCTGAAATCAAGTTGATTCAGATATGAGATTGCCGGTGTGGAGGTCTGCGCGGCACACAGTCTTACGACGAGCACCACACATCCAAACCAAAGCATGAATCTTTTCATAGCGCTCTCGCTCACCTTTTCAGTTGTGTGATCCGGTACTCAGGAACTTTGCTGAGTTGGTACGCAACAAGTGACAGTTTTGCTGCCGGAGCTTTCTTTGAAAACTCCCTTATCCATTCTGCCGTCGTGATCCATCCATCTTTGTTACTGTCCGTCTTCTCCAATGATCGCATGTTCTTGACCACATCCGTAAACGCGCTGAGCAGATCGTCGAAATCTCCACGTTCCCGCGAACGTATAAGAATAATGTGCTTGCCACCTGAAGCCGTCGAACCTCCGTACCCCTTAAGCACATCTGCAGGGAAGTCGAATCCTTGTGGCGCAAGAATAAAAAGGATGACGCTCTGTGGCGCAAGAAAGTTTGCAAAGTTCACTACGTATTCCGCAGGAATTCTTTCGCTATGACTTGTCACAAACTCCGCCAACTCCGGCGCCCGTGGATTTGACTGCCACGCTCCAGCCCACACACAAATAACCATATCTGAAGAGTCGCTCGTTCCATATACGGTGGCAACGCTTTGCAGAAGCGACATCTTCTGCTCTTTTGAAAACGGGAGAATGATTTTGTTTTTCACACGGTTCGTTGTGGACGCTGTGAAGTACTCATGCAAGTCTTCCAATCGCTTCTCCGCACCTTTTGCTCTCACCTTATCCGTCCCATCTGATCCGATCATGACACTATGCAGGAACGTGACATTCTGTCCAACACTCGGGTTCACAACAAGGAGCAAGCAAACAACAATGATGTTAGTTCGATTCACGACCGCCCTCCGTTCTCCGGCTAAGGAACTCATCCACCCGCACCACAAAATCCGGAAGCGAAAGTTGGTTGTTAAGATAGCGTGCCACTTCTCCGTAGCGCCGCCAATCCTGACAGAAGTCCAAGACCTTCCTTTTTGTGGTTACGGTTGCCCGTTCAGTCGTCAACTTCTGATCGAGATCAACGAGCATTCGATTATATTGGATCGCAACCTTTGCGGCCGGATTCTGGGCAATGACGACGCCTGATCTCTCCTTTGAGATTACAGTTGCACCCATTCGCTGCGCAAGATCATAAAGAGAAATGAAATCAGCTCCAGTTTGTGGAGCAGGTGAAAGTCGAACCCTTGCAGCCGCCGCAATGATCTCCGCCGGAAGCATGACTGTCGAAGGAACCACGAGAATATTCATGGGAATGGTGCTCTGCATGGCAATGGATCGTAAGCCTCCTTCGAATGCCAACCGATCATCAATCGCTCCATCACAGATCAAAACAACGCCTGAAGTCGCAAGTTGAGCAAGCTGTTCCAGGACCGGCTTGAAATCGAATTGCTGACCGTTCTTGTCTGAGAATGTCCAACGGTCTTCAACTATAGACCACACTCCGGCCAGATAGATAATGGTCACGCTCTGAAATGTCGCGCCCTTCAAAA
>JANONN010000452.1:0-8864 GCA_031420835.1 Ignavibacteriales bacterium
GTTCGACGATGCGCGGAATGAGATCAGAACGGCACTCTCTCGTTTGGTTCGTACGCCCTTTGCTGATCCAGCAAAGGTGCCGGTTTCGAACATTACTGAAGTTGATCTCTACGGTCAAGGTCTCGCAAGTCTGGCGTTCGTTGATTTCTCACATGGAAGAAGGACGGGAGATATACGGCTGTTGTTGACAGCACTGGAGGCAGTGCAGAAATCTGTCGAACTCTTGGAGTCGAGGCAGCTTGCGCAGTTTTCTCGAGCACAAAAGGAAGCCGAGTCGGTGCGTAACGTCAATGCGTATCGGCTTCTGGTGGATGTCGGTGCGGAACTATTCAATCGTACGCGAGACACAAAGTATTTCGAACTTGGATTCAACACGAGCGAAAAATCCCGTGCGGAAGCGTTTGTATCCGAAGTCGGCACTCAACTTATCACGAAAATCAACGACCCGAAAGCAAAAGAAGCCGCCAAGATCGCGTCAACGTTGGCGGCTCAAGCGCCACAGGGTGCGAGTCTTGCGCTTGATATTACACAATCCGCCAGCGCCACGCGTGGCTTGGTCGTAACAACAGACGACGAATCACGATCGTTGGAAAAAGTCCAGGGGGAATACGAGCAAATAGTTCAGAAATTATCTACAGAAGACTCAAAAGTAGCTCAGCTGATCTCTGTGAATACGCTGAACTTCAGCTCTCTGCGAACGATGCTCGAATCGGACGAAGTGGTTCTCAGTTACTACGTGTCCATTGACAAATGCTATCTGTTTCTGATCAGCCAGAGTGATGTTAAACTGCAGGTCATTCACTGGACTCCCGAAGACCTTGCAGCCACAGTCGAAGGATTCCGTTCTGCGGTTCAGGACTACAATCGAAACGATCATCACATCTTCGGCCAAATGTTGTACGATTCCCTCATCGCTCCGGTCAGCCAGGAAATTAGCGGTAAGCAGTTGATCATCATTCCTTCCGGACGACTCAACGCGCTGCCGTTTGGCGCGTTGTCGAACAACACAAAGTTTCTTTTTGAAGAGCATGATCTCGCTGTGATCCCAAATGCCAGCACATTGCAATTCATTCGATCAGGGAAAAAGCTTTCAGCAACTCCGACGATCTTTGCGCTCGGTAATCCAAACAATCCCAGCGTTAGTCGGTTGCCGGGGACCGAAAGCGAAGTGAATGCGATTAAGTCTATCTTCTCGAACTCCTATATTGTCCTTGGCGATAATGCCACAGAGACGACGGCCAAGGAGCGGATGGGGGCGTTCGAAATCGTCCATGTGGCGTGTCACGGACTCTTTAATTATGAATTTCCGCTCCTCTCATCGCTTGCACTTTCGCCAGACAAGGGAAATGACGGTTTCTTGCAAGTGCACGAGTTGTACAACATGAACCTTGTGAACACGAATCTCGTCATTCTGTCCGCTTGCGAGACAGGACTTGCAAAGATAAAGAAGAACGACGATGTGATCGGTCTTGTGCGGGGGTTCCTCTATGCCGGCGTTCCCAGCATGGTCGCAAGTCTGTGGAAGGTTGATGACTATGCGACGTCCATCCTTATGTCGAACTTCCACCTTCTTCTCAAACTTGGCAACTCAAAGAGCGAATCTCTCCGCAAGGCGCAAATGCAGGTGATGCGCACGGAGATTACATCCCATCCGTTCTTCTGGGCTGCTTTTGTTCTGTACGGGAATCCGAAATAGGGCCTTAGCAAGGGAAGGCGCGTTGAGTGACGTGATTTTCTCCTTGACGTAGAATTAAAATCGTTGTATGTTCTTCTCAATGAAACCCTCAGTGAAATCCGCATCAAACACTTCTCGAAATTGGTGGTGGCGCATCCGCTCGGAGGTATGCCCACCATAGACCGATAAACGCTCTCATCGAAGGTGGGAATACCTCGTGTGTTCCCACCTTTCTTTTTTGTGGCCAACTCCTCAATCGCTGTCTGAAAGAGCAAAAGTCGTGGGAACGCGCAAACGGTCTCATGACTTTTTGTTTTTTCACAACCAACAGTATTACTCAACATCCAATCACACAATGGAGGAGTTATGGAACAGGTCAAATTCATGCTCAACGAGGACGAAATCCCAACGTCCTATTACAACATTCAGGCGGATTTGCCAAATCCGGCAGCGCCTGTGTTACATCCGGGCACGCGCCAACCGGTCGGGCCGGAGGATCTTCAGCCCATCTTTCCGATGGGGCTCATTCTGCAAGAGGTAAATCGGGATCCGTTTGTTCCAATCCCAGATGAGGTTCGGAAGATCTATCAACTCTTTCGACCGACACCGCTGTTTCGGGCGAGGCGCTTTGAACAGCGACTTGGAACCTCGGCCCATATCTACTACAAGTACGAAGGTGCAAGTCCGGCAGGGAGTCATAAGCTCAACACTGCACTGGCGCAAGCCTACTTCAACGCGAAGGAGGGAGTGAAGCGACTCACAACGGAAACCGGGGCAGGGCAATGGGGAAGCGCTCTCAGCATGGCCTGCAGTTTCTTCGGACTCGAATGCAAGGTGTACATGGTGAAGGTCAGCTACGAACAGAAGCCCTATCGAAAAGCGATGATGCACACGTTCGGTGCAACAGTCGTTTCAAGCCCCAGCGCCGACACAAACGCTGGTCGCACTGTTCTTCAGAGTGATCCACAATCACCAGGGAGTTTGGGCATCGCGATCAGTGAAGCGATTGAAGACGCAGCGACACACAATGACACGAAGTACTCCCTTGGTAGCGTGCTGAACCATGTTCTTCTGCATCAAACGATCATCGGTCAAGAAGCGCAAAAGCAAATGGAGATGGCTGGAGAATATCCCGATATCGTTATCGGATGTTGCGGGGGAGGGTCAAACTTCTCAGGCCTTGCTTTTCCGTTTGTGAGAGATCGGATCAAAGGAAAAGCGGTGAGAGCAATAGCTGTTGAGCCTGCTTCATGTCCGACACTTACAAAAGGGACGTTCATGTACGATTTCGGCGATACCGGACAGCTAACGCCTCTTCTTCCAATGCACACGCTTGGCCACACCTTCATGCCGCCTTCCATTCATGCAGGTGGATTGCGATACCACGGTGTTGCTCCACTTGTGAGTCGTTTGTATTTGGATGGCTTGATCGAGGCTAAGGCATACAAGCAACTTGAAGTTTTTGATGCGGCGAAAGAGTTCGCCCGTGCTGAAGGGATTATCCCTGCCCCGGAATCTGCGCATGCGATTCGTGCCGTTATTGAAGAAGCTATGAACACAAAGAAAAACGGAGCTTCTCCGGTCATACTCTTCAACTTAAGCGGTCATGGTCACTTTGATATGCAAGCGTATGAGGATTTCTTCACGGGCAAGTTGCAAGACTTCGAGATGCCAAAATCTGATATTGAAAAAGCCCTCAACGCAATCAAGGATTTGCCGATGGTCAGGGTATGACATAACGTAAAGGCCTGCTCGTCCGCCACCGCGTTTTGCGCCTCGCGCGTTATTTCTGTATATTGTTGCGCGATGAAAAATGAAAACAGAAATACGACCGTCGTAGTGGCAATGAGCGGTGGCGTTGATTCGTCCGTTACGGCCGCATTGCTGTTAGAGGAAGGATATAACGTCATCGGTGTTACGATGAAGACCTACGACTTTGATGATGTCGGAGGGAATGTGGCAAATGAGACAAGCTGCTGCGGACTCGGAGCAATGAACGATGCGCGTCTCGTCGCGGCTAAGTTGGGGATTCCGCACTATGTTGTTGACTTCAGAGAACAGTTTGGCCGACAAGTCATTGACAATTTTGTAAAGGAATATCTTCAGGGGCGCACACCAAATCCGTGTATCCTCTGCAACCGCGATATCAAGTGGGGCGCATTGCTGGAGAAGACGCAAACACTCGGCGCTGATTTTCTTGCTACCGGACATTACGCACAGGTCCGTTTTGACGAACAGCGACACCGCTACATCGTCTCTGAGGCTGTTGACAAGAACAAAGATCAGTCGTATGCTCTTTGGGCTCTTTCGCAGGACGCTCTGAGTAGGACAATGTTCCCGCTCGGCTCGCGGACAAAACCTGAGGTGCGAGTGCTTGCCCAACGATATGGACTCAGAACGGCGAACAAAGAAGAAAGCTACGAGATTTGTTTTGTCGCTGATAACAACTACGAACGCTTCCTGAAGGAACAGGTGCCGGAATTAGAGGCTACACTCGCCGGTGGCGATATCGTGTGGGGAGACAATGTTGTCGGGCAACATCGTGGTTATCCGTTCTATACAATCGGTCAGCGAAAGGGACTTGGCGCGTTTGGAAAGCGTGTCTATGTGACGGGGATTGATAGTGAATCGAACACGGTTCTGATCGGTACGGACGAAGACCTTCTCCGTAGCCGCCTCCTTGCGCAATCTGTCAACGTGATCTCTCCTGACTATTTCAAGGAGGAGCGTCCGGTTCAGGCGAAAGTCAGATACAAGGACGTGGCGACACCCGCATGGGCAATATTACGAGAGAGCGGGGAGTTTGATGTGCGCTTCGACCAGAAAAAGCGGGCATTAACCCCCGGCCAATCAGTAGTTCTGTACGAAAGCGGGGATGTTGTCGGTGGGGGAATTATCAATACGATTATCGAATAATAGTTGACCAATCTCTGGTAAAGCCCGATCCAGCAGCGGATTGGGCTTTGTTATTTAGGAAACTTTCAAAACAACTACACTGAGGGCGTCACGGACCATTCCGTGACGCAAGCTTGGATTCGGTCATGGATTGGTCCATGACCGCTGTAAAAGCTTGGAAAGGATTGGGCTTTCTTGTTTAGGAAACTTTCAAAACAACCATTCGTTTATTATCCAGCCAACAGAAAGACGTGACGACCAGCCCATTGAGTGATGCAGACCTTATTCACGCCTTTCGGCAGGGTGATGAAACGGCATTTGAAGAGCTTGTGCGCCGCTATCAACGTGCGGTCTCGAATGTGATCTACCTGACCTTGGGTGATCGGCATGAGGTTGATGATTTCACTCAGGAAGTCTTCATACGGGCTTATCGGTCATTGTCGCGTTTTGATGAGAACGCCACAATTTATTCGTGGTTGTATCGTATCGCAGTCAACATATGTATTGATGAGATACGGCGGCGAAAAATTCGGAAGACACTTTCGCTCAATCTTATGAGCGAGTCTGCGCTCGAACGGGAAAGGAAATCGAAAGACAGTTACTCACCCGCAACTGCCGAGCTTCTCCAGGCCGAAAAAAGTGATGTGATCTTGAAGGCTCTGAAGAAACTTTCACCAGCATATCGTTCGGCGTTGGTCTTGCGTGAATACGAAAGCATGGCGTATGAAGATATCGCGGATAGCTTGGGTATTAGCGTGCAAGCTGTAAAATCGAGAATCTTTCGGGCGCGTCAAGAAATGCGGGAACTGTTGAAAGACTACTTCGAGGAGAAGCTATGAAACATACTGAAATGCAACAACAGCTGTCATTGTTCTTCGACGACCGACTTTCTGGTCCGGATAGAAGCGATATCATCAATCATCTGGAATCGTGTGCTGAGTGCCGGCAGATGCTTTCAGCATTTCAAGAGGTACGTTTGGGAATCAAGACTGCCGGCTCTATTGAGTTGTCAGGAATGTTCGCGTCAAATGTAATCAGAACGATTCGGCAACTGAGCGAACGAGAGCGGTCATGGTTTGGCGTTGATCTTGTCGCTCGCCGGTTGGTGTTTGCACTTGGAATGTTATCGGTGGTCATCATCGGAGCGAGCGCTCTGAACCAACAGGACAGTGCGCCGGGGCCCGATCGCTATTTCACAGGTGAGCCGGGAGATTCATCCATTGCGAGAACTCTATTGCAAGCAGACGAGATCTCAAAGGACGATGTCTTGATTGCTGCAGTTGTAAACTAGAAGGAGATATACACATGGGACCTAAATCGAAAACGTTACTGTTTATCGTACTGAGCTTTCTGCTTGGCGCAGTGTCAGGAGTGTTCGGGGGGAAAGTTCTCTTCACCCAACGATGGGGCGGAGGATATTCGCACAAGGAGATCAGGAAGGAATTTACTGAGAAGCTCGAGCTTGACGCCACTCAGCAGATGAGGGTAGATTCAATGTTGGAATTTCATCGGAAGAACTTTGACATGATCAGGGAGCGATTTGGTGGCGAGTTTCGTGCGCAGCGTGAGAGTCTTCGTGCAGAGATCAGAACTCTCCTGAGCCCGGAGCAAAGTGCTCGGTATGAGCTATACATCAAGGAAATGGAGCGGAAGGAATCAGAGCGAAGAAAGCGTTACGAAAGGCGAGACTAAGAAGTCAGGCGAGGAACAAATGAGATTAAGCCATCGTCCAACCTTCAGCCTAAATCAATCGGAGGAGTTCTATGCGGATGTTACGTAGTTATTTGTATGTAGCGATTGCTGTGTTGGCTGTCGGTGGTGTTGGCTACTACGCGTTCTTTGGAAGTACCGAGAAAGCGGAGTCTGCTCCGGCCGGACAGGTGCAACGGATCGTCAAGGTCACTCGCGGTGACCTTAATCTCAACGTCTCTGCGGATGGCGTTGTTGCCCCGATCAATCGTGTTGAGATCAAATCAAAGGCGAGCGGCCAGATCGTCTCGATGAATTTTGTCGAGGGTGAGTTTGTTCAGAAAGGGGAGCTATTGATCGAACTCGATCAGACGACTGCAAGGAACGACTTTGATCAGGCAAAAGCCGATCTTGCCGTTGCCGAGTCAAATGCAGGGCAGGCTGTGAACAACTATCGCAGGGGTCTTGAGCTTTTCCAAAAAGGGCTGATCTCAGAACAAGAACGGGATCAGTTGAATCTTGAAAATGTTCGTGCAAAGGCACAATTGGTGAAGGCCAAAGCATCGCTCTCCTCTGCCGATGAACGACTACGTGACACAAGGGTTGTGTCACCGATCGGAGGGACTATTCTAACGAAGAGTGTGGAACTTGGCCAAATTATCTCTTCCGGAGTCTCGAACGTGGGGGGTGGTACGCTGATTGCAACGACCGCGAACATGGAGAACGTGCATGTTGAGACAAACGTTGATGAGGTTGACATCGGGAGAATCCAGGTGGGTCAACGAGCGCGCGTCAAAGCTGATGCCCATGCCGACGATATGTTCTCCGGAGAAATCATCAGAATCTCTCCCCAAGGAAGGACCCTCCAGAATGTAACAACCTTCAATGTCATTGTTCTTGTTCCCAATCCGGGTGGGAAGTTAAAAGCCGGGATGAGCGCATCTGTGGATATTGAAATCTTCAACCGTGCTCAAGTCCTGTTGGTCCCCAATGAAGCCTTGAAAGATCCGCAGAGCGCGGAAGGTCGCGAGTTGATGCTGGCAATAAATCAAAGCGAGGGAAAGAAGGAAGATGAATCCGTCAAAGTGGAAAAGAAGGAGGCGACACCCGGCGGCGAACTAAGTCTCGATGAACTTCGAGAGAAGCTGAGAACTGCCACCGGTGATGAACGAGACAAGCTTCGTGAGCAAATGAGAGAACGGATTCAAAAAATGTCTCCTGAGGAGCGGCAGAAAATGTTCGCACAGATGCAGCAACGCTCTGGCGGGGGACAGGGTGGTGGTGGAATGGTTTTCCGTCAAGAAGGAGGGGCACCCGGCGGCGGGATGATGATGTTTGGCGGACCGGGGGGTGGACAGATGCGCATGCGCCGCCAATCGCAGGTGAACAACATCCAGGAGATCCGCGAGCGAATTGTAATGGTGAAAGAAGGCGACAAGTTCGTGCCAAAACTCTTGAAAGTTGGCGCGAGCAATTTCGATTTTACCGAAGTTGTCGAAGGAGTCAATGAAGGGGACGAGATTCAGGCAACGACTATCTCTCGTGCAAAGATTGCCAGCGAAGAGTTCAACCAGCGGATGAGGAGCATGCAGGGTGTGGGTGGAATCGGCGGCGGCGGTGGTGGACGACGATAAGGAGAATGTATGAACTTTTCTGAAAGCTTCCTGACAGCTCTTGCCGCGCTTCTCGCCAACAAACTCCGAGCATTGTTAACGATGCTTGGAATCATCATCGGCGTTGCCGCCGTCATTGCGATGATCGCCATCGGTGAAGGAGCACAGAGGTCGGTGATGGAGCGAATCCAAGCGCTTGGTTCAAACCTTCTTTTCATCAGTCCGGGAGCCGCACGGGGTGGAGGCATGGTGGTCGTCCAGTTTGGAAGCAGCCAGCGATTGACAAAAAACGATGCGGAGGTAGTCGCGGAAAAAGTCAGCGCGGTCGAGGCAGCGGTACCTGAATTCAATCGGCAGGCGCAGGTGAAGTACGAAAACAGAAACTGGAATACACGTATCGTCGGGACTACACCCGAGTATGAGTGGGTGCGAAATTTCTTCGCTGTGGGCGGACGATATTTTAACCGTTCAGAAGAGCGAGCCGCAGCCAAAGTCTGCCTGCTGGGATCGAGTGTCGCTGAGAATCTTTTCCAGGGGATAGACCCGTTGGGGAAGACCATCCGGATTGCCGGGCAAACTTTTGAAGTCATCGGTGTACTCGAGACCAAAGGGCAAGGTGGTTTTCAGAATCCAGACGATCAGATCATAGTCCCACTCTCGACTGCTCAACGTCGGTTGTTTGGCGTTGATTTCGTCACCCAAATTACCGCTCGTGTTGCTGATCAAGGGAAAATGGAGGAGGCGTTCGTTGATATCGAGCGAGTTCTGCGGCGCCAGCACCGGCTTCGTCAAGAGCAGGATAACGATTTCTCAATTCGCAACCAGGCCGACATCATCACAACGTTTCAAGAAACTCAGCAGACTCTCAAATTCCTGTTAGCAGGGATTGCAGCCATATCGCTGCTCGTGGGCGGAATCGGCATCATGAATATCATGATCGTTTCCGTCACGGAACGAACGAAAGAGATCGGCATCCGCAAGGCTATTGGGGC
>JANONN010000453.1:0-12055 GCA_031420835.1 Ignavibacteriales bacterium
ACTCCGCCAGAGGCGGAGAACAACTACTCTTTCTGGCGGACGATATCGCCTGCTTGAATTCCTGAACCGCTGGTGACGTTGGCCTTTGATGCCTTTCCCTGAAGCATGTCCTGTACGACTTTGATCGAAGCAATTCTTTCATCCTCTGAGCCGAGCGATTGGCCGGTGTCTGGATCAATAATGTCCTCTCCTTTCCGGAACACATCGAATTCCATCCCCGTTTTTATATTCCCTTCGGATCCGGGCTTCATCAGCACAGTGCCATCGGGATTGACGCGGAGGATTCTTCCTTGCCACGGCACTTTCCCGATGTTTTCGGTAATCAGTTGCACAACAGAAGTGACGGCCTTCCGTGTCGCTTTCCCGATATCCGTGTCTGTCCATGAATTGGAATTGCTGAAATCAAACTCCGCGGTGTTGATGCTGAAGCCTGTGGATGATTCCTCCCCTTCCGACTTCTCGGCGGCAATGATCTCTCCCGTTGAAATGTTGACAAGGCGAACATCAACAGCAGCCCGTGCCGTTCGCTTGGAGATGCCGCCACCGAAAAGTGAAACACCACCGGACACGCCGCTTTCCTGTACGCCGAATTCACTTACGCTCCCAATCACCATGAGTTCAACGCCGATCACTTTTCCCATTTTCGGCGCTGTTTCAGGAGTCACCATAAACGATTCACCAAACTGCTGCTCTTGGATCGCCTTCTCAATCTCCTGCCGCTCAACGACGAGGAAATTCCCGGACTTCACGAGCGCCGTTGTGAGCATGTCTGAAACACCTTCTCCTAGCGAGTGATAACCGGAGCCTGTGCGGTCTTCAAATCGCATTACAGCGACGCGTTTCTTGAGTTGAGCGTGGATGACGCTCATAGAGACACATGAGAGAACAAAAAGCAACACAACATATCGGTTTTTCATGGCAACCTCCGCGGAAAGGTGCAACTTCGGAAGAGTGGAATATGATCGTACAAAAGTTACAGCAATCCCATCTTACAGTCAAGGTGTGAAAACGGAACGCCGAATCAAAGGCAAATGTTAACTTCGCCAAAAGAAAGAATGCTTGCAGCTTCACACTGTGAAGCGTACATTCAGTCCCACAAAGGAAATCATTCCTTGGTCGGAGGAAACTATCATATGAAGGTTATTCGAACCGTTCGTTTCATTGCTCTCTTCTTATTTGGTGTGTCGGTGGGAATTGCACAGCCGCCCCGCGTGATGGATTCGGCAGAGCTTCATCTTGCGCTCAAGAAACTTAACATCGTTGGATCGGCCCTCTTCGTCGCCGCTCATCCCGATGATGAGAATACTGCGCTGCTTTCCTACCTTGCAAAAGGCCGGCTTGTCCGGGCAGCATATCTTTCCGTGACTCGGGGTGAAGGGGGACAGAACCTTATCGGTTCGGAACAGGGCGATCTTCTCGGGATTATTCGGACTCAGGAGCTTCTTGCAGCACGAAGAATTGACGGCGCGGAACAGTACTTTACTCGAGCGATTGATTTTGGGTACTCTAAAACTTCCGAAGAGACCATTCGCATTTGGGGACATGAACAAGTACTGGCTGACGTTGTGTGGATCATCAGAAAATTTAGGCCAGATGTTCTCATCACTCGATTCTCTCCGACACTTGGCGGACACGGAAATCATACTGCATCCGCCTTGTTGGCCGAAGAGGCATTTCATGCAGCAGGAGATACGACGAAGTTCCCCGAGCAATTGAAGTATGTCCAACCGTGGCAGCCGAAGCGGATTGTGTTCAACACGTCACGATTTCTCACAGAGCAAATTGACACGGCGAAGGCTCTCAAGGTTGATATCGGTGAATATAGTCCATTGCTTGGACGGTCATTCACAGAGATTGCGGGTATTAGTCGCAGCATGCATAAGAGCCAAGGATTTGGAGCGGCACAAAGTCGCGGCTCGAACATCAACTATCTGAACCACACAGCAGGCGATCCCGCAAAGAGTGATCTTTTTGATGGGATTGATTTGTCTTGGGATCGAATCAAGAATGGGAAAAGGGTGTCTGTTCTTTTGGAGGAGGCGATAAGGAAGTTCAAGCCCCACGATCCGGCGGCAACAATTCCACTTCTCCTGAAAGCTCTTGGCGAAATGAGAAAACTTCCTGCTGATCCGCTTGTGCAACAGAAGCAAAAAGAATTGATTGAAGTTGTGAAGTCGTGTTCAGGGTTCTGGCTGGAAGCAAACGCGTCGGAGTTTTCGGTGACGCCTGGGTCGTCAGTGAGAGTCTTGCTGAATGCCATCAATCGCTCTTCATTTCCTGTGAGCATCGAACGAATTGAGTGGCCTTTCGGCAGCAAAGACACGCTTGTCAACCAAAAGCTCGCAGACAACAAGTTGTATCAATTGAGTACTGACGTTGTGATCTCCAAGAGCCAGACTCTTTCACAGCCCTACTGGTTGGTGCGTGAACCTCGTCTCGGCATGTACAACGTTGCCGATCAGGAAGAAGTGGGCGATGCAGAAAATGACGCGCCTGTTATCGTAAAGGCGAGTGTCCTCTTGGGTGGCGAGCGAATAGTGGTAGACCTACCCGTTCGATATCGCTGGGTTGATCCGGTCGAGGGAGAGCTGTACCGTCCCTTAGAGATCACACCTGCGGTTGCAATCAACCTTCGCGAGCAAGTCTTGGTGTATCAAGATGAAGGAACGAAGTCGTTGAACGTTACACTCCGTTCGGGGAAGGTAAACGTGCAAGGAACAGTGCGAGCGATTGTTCCCGCAGGATGGCAAGTTCAACCAAACGATATTCCATTCAACTTGTTGAAGAAAAACGAAGAGCAAATCGTCACCTTTACAATTTGGCCTGTCCGCCGCACGCTTGCGCCCGCCAGCCATCCGTCGGGCTGGGAAGGCGGGCCGGGACGAGATGCTTCATCAGGGGATGTAAAGATAGAAGCGACAACGGACGGTGGCTCGTGGTCGTTTGGTATGACGACGATTCGATACAATCACATCCCGCCGCAAACAGTCTTTCCGACAGCAAAAGCGAGACTCGTGCGCGTTGATCTGAAGAAGAAAGGAGAAACGATCGGTTACATCATGGGATCAGGTGATGAGGTTCCGACACTCTTGCAGCAAGTTGGATATTCGGTGACACTTTTGTCTGACGAAGATATTGCCTTAAAGGATCTCTCGAAGTTCGACGCAATCGTTGCGGGAGTGCGTTTGTATAATACTCGGCCCGAAGTACGTGTTCACCAGAAACGATTGATGGAATATGTCGAACGCGGCGGGACTTATGTTGTGCAATACGTAACGGTGCAGCGACAGGAAGCGGAGAATCTTGGTCCTTATTCATTCAACGTCTCTCGTGAGCGCGTGTCTGTTGAGGAGGCTCCAGTGTCCTTCAACGATTCGACTCATCCATTGCTTATTGCTCCCAACAAGATCACCAACAAAGACTTCGAAGGATGGGTGCAAGAGCGCGGACTTTATTATGCGGACAAGTGGGATGAGCGATATCAAACGGTTCTGGAATCGAACGATCCCGGTGAGCCTCCACGAAAAGGTGGATTACTCTACGCGCAGTACGGCAAAGGACATTTCATTTATACAGGATATGTGTTCTTCCGTCAATTGCCAGCCGGAGTTCCGGGGGCGTTTCGGTTGTTCGTGAATTTGATTTCGGTGGGGAAATAAGTTGTTCTAAGGTTAGAGGTTCAAAGTTCAAGGTTCAAAAGTTGGAAAGTTCAGCGCTTTAGGAGAGGACTTATGGCGACTTTTCGGAGATTTGAGGAGATTGAAGCTTGGCAAAATGCGCGGCAGCTCGTTCGGAGTATATACGAAATAACAGAGAAGGGGAAGTTTGCAAGAGATTTCGGCCTACGAGACCAAATCCGTAGGGCGGCTGTCTCGGTTATGGCTAACATAGCGGAAGGTTTTGAAAGAGGAGGTAACAAAGAATTCACTCAATTTCTCTCTGTGGCAAAAGCGTCGTGTGGGGAGGTGCGAAGTCATATGTATGTTGCTTTGGATCTAAACTATCTTGATCCTCCGTCCTTCGAGACACTCGCCGGTCTTGCGATTGAAACTAGTTCCAAGATCAGTGCTTTGATTAGGTATCTTCAATCGTCAAGAATGAAAGGGGAGAAGTTTGCACATCGATCTTAGGAACCTTGAACCTTGAACGCCGAAAAACAAAATCAGCAACCTTCTGATGAACGAACTCCGTTTCTGCGCTCTTGGGCTCGTCTTTATACAGCCGTCCTTTCCTTCCTCGTTCTTTTGATTGTCTTGTTCTACATCTTCATGAAAACCTTCTCGTGAGAACCGCCGATTGGGTTGTCCTTTTCCTAACTCTTGCCTCGATCGTTCTCTACGGTATCTACAAAGGTCGAGGGAGCAAGAACATTCGCAGCTACTTGCTCGCCGACAAACAGATGCGTTGGTACACCGTCGCGCTTTCGATCATGGCGACACAAGCGAGCGCGATCACGTTCACATCAACGCCCGGACAGGCGTACGTGGATGGGATGAGGTTCGTGCAGTTTTATTTCGGACTGCCCATTGCGATGGTCATTATTGCCATGACGGCTGTGCCGATCTTCCACAAGCTGAATGTCTATACGGCCTACGAGTATCTGGAGCATCGTTTTGATCTGAAGACCCGCACTCTGGCAAGCATCATTTTTCTCATCTCACGTGGACTCGCGGCAGGAATAACGATCTACGCCCCGTCTATCATTCTCTCTGTGATGCTTGGGATTGATATTCGGCTCACGTCAACGATTATCGGCGGCGCGATCATCATCTATACAACGACCGGCGGGGTGAAGGCAGTGAATTGGACGGACTTCCAGCAAATGCTCATCATTATGTCGGGAATGGTCCTCGCTTTCTTCATGGTCATTCATCTGTTACCGGACGATGTGTCGTTCAGCGATGCGCTTCATGTCGCTGGCGGAATGGGAAAGCTCAATGTGATTGATTTCTCATTCGACCTAAGCAACCGGTACAATTTCTGGTCGGGGATTATTGGCGGAACATTCGTGGCCCTTGCATACTTCGGCACCGATCAATCGCAAGTGCAGCGTTACCTGACCGGCGAATCAGTAACGCAGAGTCGGTTGGGACTCATGTTCAACGGAATTGCAAAAGTGCCGATGCAATTCTTCATCTTGTTACTCGGCGCGATGGTCTTCGTGTTCTATCAGTTCACCGCTCCGCCCTTGTTTTTCAATCCGGTTGAGACGATGAAGATCCAAACCAGCCGGCAAGCCGAGGAATACAACACGTTAGAGACTCAATACGATGAGGCGTTTGAAAAGAAGGCGGAGACGTTGAGGGAATATCTCCGGGTTCGAGAAACCGGGGACGCGGTGTTGACAGAAGCTGCGCGCGAAAAGATACGCATCGCACAGTCGGAAGCGGAGGAAGTTCGATCTTCCGCCGTTGCCCTCATTAAGTCGAGCGACCGCACAACAGATACGAACGATACGAACTATATCTTTCTCTCGTTTGTGATGAAATACTTGCCGGCTGGTCTTGTCGGACTCATCTTCGCGTGCATCTTTGCTGCCTCGATGTCATCCACGTCGGGTGCGCTCAGCGCGCTTGCGACGACAACGATCGTGGATGTCTATAAGCGGCATTTCAAGAAAGAGGCAAGCGACCGTCATTACTTAATTGTCTCGCGCGTGTCCATGGCGGCGTGGGGGGTATACGGAATTGCCTTTGCTCAGTATGCGAGTCAGCTCGGCTCGCTCGTAGAAGCCGTGAACATCCTCGGCTCGCTGTTCTACGGAACGATGCTCGGCATTTTCTTGCTAGCGTTTTATTTCAAATGGGTGGGAGGAACCGCGACGTTCTGGGCGGCATTCGTTGGTGAAGCAGTAGTCTTCTATTGTTTCTTGTTCACAGATATTTCGTGGCTATGGTACAACGTAGTCGGGTGTGGAGTGGTGATTATCGTTGCGATGGTGTTGAATAACCTTGTCAAGGTTCCCAAACCTTGACAAGGTTGCTCTGTTCGATCTCGGTGGCCATGATATGAAATACACTGACGACACTTACTACCACGTATACAATCGAGGCGCACATAAGAAGAAGATATTCTTTGAGAATGAAACGTATGAATATCTCATCCGCCTTATGACCAAATACTCCTCGACCTACCGCACCGTGATCGCGGCGTATTGTCTCATGCCTAATCATTATCATCTCGTGTTAAAACAAAAGGAGATGGGTTCAATAGGTATGTTTCTCAAGACCACGTTCAATGCATTCACGCAAGCGGTGAACAAACGATTTGGTTTGAGCGGTACGCTCTTCCAAGGTCAAGCGAAGGCCAGGGTGATTGATTCGGATGAGTACACAGTGAAAGTCATTCGGTATGTTCACACGAATCCCTGTAAAGCCGGACTTGCTGTTAATCCACAAGACTGGCTGTTCTCGAACTATCAAGAATGGATTGGGATGAGAGAGAGTGCTTTGATGGATGTCGAGCTACGTGACCAGCTCTTTGGGAGCCTGAGTGACTATGAGAGGTTTGTTCAAGAAGCGCTTGTTGTTGATCGAGATTCTGAGATCGAGAAGTTCCTTTTCTGAAGGACGCCGAGAGAACCTTGTCAAGGTTCCAACACGAGTATTTATAGAAGTGCAGGAGACTTCCACTTGCCTTAAAAACCTTGTCAAGGTTCAGAACCTTGACAAGGTTGTGTTGTTCTATTTCTTCGCTTTCCACTCCATCACCATTTTCTCTGCGTCTGTGATCTGCTGCCGCTGAAAATCGGGCAGCTTGCTGATATCTGTCGCCTTGATGATCTTCAATCCCTCTTCGGCTGCGGCAATAGCTTCTTTGGTTTTTCCATCGGCTGCAAGAAGCTCGGCCTTTGTACGCATGTTGAAGAAGCTCTTGTTCAGTGCAATTGAGCGATCCACCCACTCCATCGCTTCCTTCAGATACATCTTGTTGTCCACGGCAAACCGAGCGGCGGAGTTTAACACTCCCCACGTTCCAACAGAGGTTTGAAGCTTCGGCAAGAGATTGAACTCGATCTTGAACGGAATGCGCACCTTGTCCCACGCCAACGTGACCGTCGCCGATGTTGCAGAAAGATCGCCGAAGCTGAACGAGAGCCATTCTTCATGCGCACCTGCTTGCGGCGTGACTGTGAATCTCAGCGTGTCGTACTTTTCATCATAGACGGTTCCCCAGTTCTTGACTTCCGAGTTGAAGATCACCGCCCATTCTTTTTCGCCTGGGATCGTTACGATGCGATATGTTCCTGCACCAAGCCGCTTGCCGCCGATCGTCACTTCGTCGCTGAACGTGAAGAGCGTCGGTTCATTGGCTCCCGTACGCCAGATCTCGCCGTACTTGAGCAGTGCATCTGATCCCTTTGCTCCCCAAATCGTTCGCCCTTTGATACCGGGACGGTGGTAATAGATTGTGACTTCGCTTAGTCCGACCATTTGCGTGACCTTCGCACCGGGGCTTGGCCGTGGCGCACGCAATGGGGGCAGTGGCGGCGACTGTGGAATTTGCGCGAGAACTTCTCCGCCTACGAAGATCAAGCAAGTCGCAAATACGAAAATAAAACGTTTCATCGTGACCCTCCTTGATTAGTGGTTATACAACTCATAGTTATCCTGTGGGAATTCCCTTGCGTGCAACGTCACGCATCACTTCGCAAAAGCGGTCAAGCTCTGGAAGCGTCGTATAGACGTTGGGTGTGATGCGAACGCCTTTGAACTCATCATGAACAATCCCTGTCGTGAAGATCTTATACTTCTCCATCAGATACGAAGTTAGTTTCTCCGGCTCGATATCTTTCATTTCAACCGTGGCAATGCCGCATGACTGATTCGGATCGAACGATGTGTGGAAGCGGATGTTCGGCAGATCCTTCAACTTCTCCATCCAGTAGCGTGACAGGTAACGGAGACGAGCTTCCTTTCGCTTTGGACCGATCCCTTGATGAAAGAGAATCGCCTCGCCAATTGCTAACCGCGGCGCGGCGGAATGAGTTCCAATCTCCTCGAACTTTCTGATATCGGTTGCTTGCTTCTTCTCTGCTGCCATCAACGGCCATATCTTCTCGATCTTGTCGCGCTTGACGTACAGCAGTCCGGTCCCTTTTGGCGCAAAGAGCCACTTGTGCAGGCTGGTGCCGTAATAGTCGCACGCAAGATCCTTATGCTTGAAGTCGAAATGGGCAAACGAATGGGCGCCATCTACGATCACTTCAATTCCCTTTGAGTGGGCAAGCTCGCACACGGCCTTCACGGGAGTGATTTGTCCCGTAATGTTGACCACGTGCGAGATGAGGATGACTCTGGTTTTCTTTGTGATCCCTTTCTCAAACGCTGAGACGATCTCATCCAGGTTTTTTGGTGGGATCGGGATCTTGATCATTTTGAGTACAAGTCCTTCTCGTAGTTCCCGCTGGCGAAGCGTTGTGAGCATACGGCCATAATCCTGCGTCGTGGTGAGGATCTCATCGCCCGATTTCAAGTCCATCCCCATCAACAGGATTTCGAGTGATTCGGATGCGTTGCGAGTGATAGCGATTTCTTCACGGTCGCACCCAAACAATTCTGCCAATCCTGTACGAATTGTCTCTGACTGCGGCTCAAGGATCTGCCACATGGTGTATGCAGTAGCATCTTCCTGTTGCCAGATGTAGCGGACGAGCGATTCCGTGACAATTCGCGGAGAAGGGGAGACTCCACCATTATTGAGATTGATGATGCCGCGTGTTACGGTGAAGGCCCGCTGGATGTCGAACCAGAAATCCTCATCCATCGCCGCTTGCTCGGGAGTGAGATGAGCGATACGATTCGTAGCCGCTTTCAGGTCTTCAAGAAGTGAAGCAATGGTGGCAGATGTGAGGGCGGCAAGACCGATTCCTTTTCCGACTTTCGAAAGAAACAGGCGGCGATTGTATTCACGTTGCTCAAACAAGGAGGAGACCATGTGTTGTCCTTTCAATTCAATGTGGCGGTCAAAATAAGGAAAGTCGGAGAGAGAGGCAAGGCTGGCGTTAGCTTAGGGGCGACGGGAACCGAGCCTACGGCGTACTCGAGTGGTGCCCCGAGATACTACAGTAAAGGCGTCAGGGAGATCAGAACTGTGTTCGCTGACGGCGGAAGAAACAAAAGTAGCTTTCCTGGAAGGTGACATGCCAGACAAACGAAGTAGTATAACACCACTTGTGAGGAGATGCTGCCGGAAAACTAACTCTCCGAAATCCTTGTCTGCGGTGATAAGGAGTGCATTCAGGCCTCTCGCCAACGACAGAACATCGTTGTCCGATTTACCGGGTTCAGTTTCTGACACGGCAAGGACCTCGTGGCCGTCGTTTCGCAAACGATGTACGATTTGTTGATCGACACTTTCGTCTGCGACAAAATTCATTTGTTTTGTTGCTCAGAAACGGGATAGACGACATCAGCACGGAGCGCCTCCGCTGCAAACGCAAGGGCTGCCTGGATTCCTTCCTGTGTCAGGCGGGGGTGAGCCGCCAGGACCTGCTCAATGGTTTCTCCCGCCGCCAGTTTTTCTAAAACCAGTTCTACGGTAATGCGCGTCCCGGCAATCACTGGTTTTCCCATCATCACAGATGAATTCACTTCGATGAGTCTGCGTTCCATAGCTTCTCCTGCGGTCTGAGTCTAAATCAAAGGTAATGGTTTTCGGGGCCACAATCAAATTACTGAAGGTGTGTGGCTTAGGGGCAGGGGATTGAGGCGATAATCAACCTGCGTGAAATTGACATCTTCCACAAATCAAAATTGCTGAGCGCCATCCACCGAGTATCGTCGATTCGTACTTCAGCTTGTGACAACGATGTGACCTGTACCGTGTGAACGGCCGCGTTCCTTACAACCCAAGGCAAAGTGCAACCGCATTGAGCAGTTCGTCCAGTTCTCTTTCCGTCAGGACTCCGATGTTCCTTACAAAACGTTCGGTTGAAAGAGACTTGACCTGAGCGGCATCGAGGCTGCTCTCCTTTTTCAAACCATTTTTCGTGGTTGGCTTGACGTGAATCAACCATGAATAGAGGGTGTGGTGCAGTTTCCGTTGGCGGATAGGAACAACAATGCGAAGCGGAAGGATTTCAATCTCAGGGATCGAGATTACTGCAGCGGGGCGAGTCTTTCTAATCTCTGCCCCACGTTGAGGCTCAAACTCGACGAGCCATATTTCACCACGCCGCGGTGATGGCACCTTAGTATTCTACAATGTCAAGCGAATCACCGACGATTTCTTCTTTATCGAACATGTTGGCGGCATGTTTCGCCTGGAGAGCGAGAATCCGGCTTCTTTCCGCTGGCGGCAACTCTCGTAGGCGTGATGCAGGAGGCGCGGATGGAGCTAAGCCTTGAGGAACGTTCCTTGAAGAAGCAGATCTACGAGTCTTGTAAGTTGTCATCTGTTCTTTAACTCTGTCCGTTGATATCTTTTTCGTAGTCATGGCACAACATAACAAAGATCGTGGTCAGGCGCAAATATGCATCGAGCGCGCGGACAAATAGGAAAAGTCAGAGTGAGAGGCAAGGAGCAAATAACTTGAGCAAGAAGGGAAGGGAGGCGGGATGTGGCCTGCGTCATAAGTACCTTGATTCTCACGATCCCGTTTCCAATATTAGATGTGAACTTAACAGAGTTAGATTTCAGAAGAATGAGCATGAGTGCTCATCGCACTGGATGTGATAATTTCATCTTGTTACGCAGGACCATTAAGGACTCGCAGTATCGCTTAAAGAACTATTCTTGGTAATCACTTACAAATTGATGTTATGCAGAATTCAGAGTTCGTCTGCGTAACCCCACGATTTATCGTGGGGGTTAATGAACCCCAACCATATTGGGGCTTCAGCCCCCAATAAGAGGGTTAAAAACCCCTGGTGTTTGGTTTTTCTTTTCCCCGGACTGAAGAGCTTGTGTGAAAACTCATCGTGTCCTCACGTGTCGGGTCGCAGACCCGACCAACAAGTTCTGAAAAGCAGGATTTGAGTTGTTGGCCTGGACTCCTGTCCAGGCTCTGAGGGTATTCTCACACAGCCTCTGAAGTTCGGGGCTAAGCATATCACGACAAATACAAACATGCGTAACATCACTTACAAAAAGGATACGGCCGTGAAGCAAGCGCTTCATTCATTCTGTTTTTTCTGTGCAGCTCTGATATTCTGCCCACAGATGCTCACCGCTCAGCAGAAACCCGACGCTGCTACTTCACAATTACTGCAGCAATTAGAGCCGGTTGGGAAATACGTAGATGCGCGAGGGAGACTGACCACACCGCCGAATTTTCAAGGAAGCCTTGACCCGAGTGGATGGCAGATGATGACCGATGCAAAGGGGCAGCCAAAGTTCATCCCTTCACAACAGACTTTCTCTGCTTTGAATAACGCCAATTGGGCAAGCGTGTTTGGTTCTCCCGGCATGAATGGCACTGTTTATGCTCTTGCCGTCAGTGGGGACACTCTGTATGCGGGAGGGTCGTTCACCAATGCTGGTGGTGTAAGTGCAAACAAAATCGCCAAATGGAACGGGACAATTTGGTCGGCTCTCGGAAGTGGAATGGATTTCCCTGTTTATGCTCTTGCCGTCAGTGGGACCGATCTGTATGCAGGAGGAGATTTCGGGAATGCTGACGGTGTAAGTAATACAACCTATATCGCCAAATGGAACGGGACAAGTTGGTCGGCGCTGGGAAGTGGAATGAATGAGGCTGTGAATGCTCTTGCCGTTAGTGGGAGCAATCTGTATGCAGGAGGCGAGTTCACCTCTGCTGGCGGTGTAAGTAATACAACCTATATCGCCAGATGGAACGGGACAAGCTGGGTGGCGCTCGGAACAACTGGAATGAATGGAATTGTGTGGGCTCTTGCCGTCAGTAAGGACAGCCTGTTTGTGGGAGGGTCGTTCACCAATGCTGGTGGTGTAAGTGCAAACAAAATCGCCAAATGGAACGGGACAATTTGGTCGGCTCTCGGAGATGGAATGGATAACCCTGTGTATGCTCTTGCCGTCAGTGGGAGCGATCTGTATGCAGGAGGGTTTTTCACCACTGCTGGCGGTGATAGTG
>JANONN010000454.1:0-1551 GCA_031420835.1 Ignavibacteriales bacterium
AAATAAACAAATAGAATGCAACATCTCTTAGCAGGAAGAGCGAATGTCCGATAAGAAAGGGTTTCATCTGCTCGACTATTTGGAGTTTCTGATCAAAAGGAAATTCCTCTTTCTCCTTGTCCCCTCGGTTTCCCTCGTGATTTGCTACGTTGCGATCTATGTTCTGGTTGAAGAACAGTTCGAGGCGACTGCCGTTATCATACCGCGCGAGGATGAAGCAGCCAACCTTGCGACCGGTGTCGCACGAGGGTTGCGCGGATTACCGTTCGGTCTGGGAGCGAAGGCGCCCGGTGCCGAAATGGACATGTACAAAACGATCATCTATAGTAGAACAATAACGGAGGACGTTATCAGGAAGTTCGATCTCCTCAAGATCTATGATTTGGACACCACGGATATAGCGCACATGGAAAATGCCATTAAGAGGCTTCGAGATGAAGTGGTGACGAAAGAGACAAAAGAGGGAGCATTTCTCGTGACGGTTCGTGCCGGAACGCGTCAACGGGCCGCGGATATGACCAACTACGTCGTGCAGAAGATGAACGAGAGGATCATCGACCTTAAGGTGAGTCGTTCAAGGGAAAACAGGACATTTCTTGAACATCGAATGCAGGAGATTGCAAACCAGTTGAAAGCAGCGGAAGACTCCTTGCGCACGTTTCAAGAGCGGAGCGGGCTTCTCGATGCCAAAAAGCAGTTGGAAGGGATTCTCTCTGCCCATACAACACTCGAAACGGAACTTGCGGCAAAGCGTGTGCACGAGGGGATTCTTAAAAGGCTCTATGAGAAAGAATCGCCACAAGTGAAGGAAGTTGGGATGCAGATACAGGAATTTGAAAAGAAGTTATCTCAAATGCGGTCGCAAAGTGATCCGGGAAGTGTGCTTCTTCCCCTAAAGCAACTTCCCCAAATGGGTGTCGAATTCATCAGACGGTATCGGGACGTGGAGATCAATAATGTATTGATGCAGTATGTCGTCCCGCTCTATGAGCAGGCCAAAATTGAGGAACGCCGGGATTATCCTATCCTTCAGGTCATCGACTATGCCGTGCCGCCGGCTAAGAAGAGCTATCCACCACGAATTCTCTTTTCCCTCATCGGATCGTTCTCGGTGACACTATTGGTGTTTCTGTATCTTCTCTTTCGGGAGAAGAGCAGGAACATTACCGATCCCCGTCTGCTCTTTCTATTTGAAGAAGCGAAGCGCTGGAAGTGGAAGACGGAAAAACAATAACGATAGGACCATCAGGAAAGCTTTTAAGTCCTCCCGATTCTCGCGAGTGGTCGCTAGCACTTGGGATGACGGTGGGACTGACGCTTTTGTTTGTACTGATTGTGTCTTTTTCAGGTGGTGATGAGAAGATTGTGGCGTTGTTTCCCTTGGCCGCCCTTCTCTTGATAGTCGTCTCGAATTTTGAGCTTGCGCTTGTTGTACTCGTTGTTTCATTGTTTGTGAATGTTCACTTTGGATTTAATTCTGCCGTTTTGTTTTCGATTCCTTTCGGAATTGCCTTTCTGCTAGAACATAAGACCATTGAGTGGAAGAAATTT
>JANONN010000455.1:0-4082 GCA_031420835.1 Ignavibacteriales bacterium
GAACGTCGTCCCGCAAAGCGGGATCAAGTTTTCATACCACTCTCTCGAAAGCGGAACAATCTCGGTTCTAAAAACTGGACTGCTTCGTCTCCGCCTCCGGCGGATCCTCGCAGTGACATACAATATAAGGATTCATCTCAAAAACTTTTCACAGCACGATCTACCGTTTCGTAAATTTTGAGCACCTTAACAAGTTTCGTTAATGTGAGAACGCTTCCGACGTAGCCGGTTATGCTTGCTAAATGAAGCTCTCCCCCCTTAACCTTGATGGAGGCTAAAATAGCCATTACGGTCCCAAGTCCAGAGCTATTAATCTTGTCGACTTTACTCAAGTCGAGAACTACTTTTGTTAGCCCTCGCTCGAGCACAGTATAGATTTCTTTTCTGACTTCACTAATTTCGGGTTCCCCAAATAAATTGCCGGCAAGAGATACAACCACGATGTCGCCAAGAAGTTTTTGTTTGATTTTCATGGAAGTTACCCGCTTCCTTTATTCAACAGTTTTAAGAACGCGCTTTTGAATTTCTCGACCGGTTTTTGTATTGGCAAGACCTCCTTGGCCAGATTCTTTTAGCCGTGGCGACATTCAATCTCCGACTTCAATCTCTGGCTCCGGAGTCCCCGCTTGAAAACAGCGGGGCAGGTGAACTCCGTCGCAACAGAAGAAAAAAGAAAACAGTCACAGAGTGATGAGTGACTTCCCACTGGAGATCGAAAGTAGGACATTCCCCCAAATCCCACCCTCGCCGACTTGTCCACCATCTTTTTGGCGGAACTTCTCGAGAATTTTGCGCCGTTGTTTGACATCTCGCTGTTTTTGAGCGGGATAGTGATTGTCTGGCTGATCATGGTTTCTCTCTTTTTTTGTTGTCGAACTCAACCCCTGAGTCCCCTTCTCTTACCAAGAGAAGGGGAACGGGGATGAGTTCAGAACTTACACGACGCCCATTCCGCCTTCGCCTAATTTTTCAAGAATCTTGTGCCGTTGTTTGGCATCCCGCTGTTTTTGAGGATATGACTTGACCTATCATAGTTCGCGCCTTCACAGTACAAGTGGGCATTCTCATCCCTTTTAGCACCCCGATTTATCGGGGTGTTCAGAAAAAACAAGCCTTACGCCGCAACCGATTCATCGTCTGCCTGCCGCAGGCAGGGTTTCCGGAAGAGGATCCAACCCGTATTTCTTCAAGATAGTATTATACTCTTCAAGAAATGTCTTTGTTCGATGATGCTCATCTTGGTTAGCGATGTACTTCCTCACAACGGTGAGATGAGATGGACTCACCGAGAAGGCCCCGTATCCTCGCTGCCAGTTGAACTTTTGCGAGATCAGGTTATTTTCGTTTATCCAGTGAGATGATTCGCCCTTGAGCAATTTCATAATCTGGTCAACTTGCTGGTTGCTTAAGAGATAGATCAAACAATGCGCATGTTAGACCTGGACCTTGATGGTGTCGAGCAGAATGCTGTTATCTTTCGCGTAAGATTTGATATGGTGCTCAATGCGCGGCCGTACATTCTTCGGAATGATCTTCTCACTGCCTTTTGTAGACCAGATAAGGTGAACGATGATTCTCGTGTATGAATGCAACATATTCCCTCCCCGAAACGGAAACCGTTGAAACGGTTTGTTGCTGCGTTGTTTTGAATCAGTCACCACAATAAATTGTGGTGCTCAAGAAATTGTGGTGCTCAAGAAATTAAGGCGCCGGATCAATTCTGTTGGTTAATTTCAGCGCGACGAGGCGGTCGAGTTTGGTGTCCTTGGCCTTGATCCTCCTCCTTCATTATGCCCATCCTTGAATGTGTCGTCAATATACAACTGCTGCCTTCGTCAGTCAAATATCACGGACGCCACATCCAATCCAATACCGGATGAGGTCATTCCAAGATATCGATAACCTGGCTGTATTTGACGATCACATTTCGGTCAACCAGGCCGACGGATCTGAGTCCGAAATTGTGCAGTTCGTTGATGACAACAAAGAGTCCCGTGTTCGCCGCTTGGAGCCAGCCGAATCGAAGATTGGCTGACCAGGTGTTCGTGCGGTCGTTATATTGCAGGAGACTCTGGAGGAAGATATGAGGTGAGAAGTAATAAGAGAGTCGCGTTCGCAGAATGTTCGTCACGAAATATCCGACGGGCAGGTTCACGTCGTTTCGGTTCCAGATAAGCTGCGCTGTGAATCCCCTGTCGGTTCGGTAGCGAAGGGTTGAAGTCTTGGAGAACCGGCTCCCGCCAAAAAACCCTCCGGCATTGATCTCCGAACGAAGACTGAGAGGCGCACCCTGATTGGTGATCAACACAAGTTGTGATTCCACATGATCGTATGTTACCGCCGGAACAACGATGTTGGGATAGATCGTGAACGGCGTCTTCACTCCCTCCTTCGTGAAGTTGACGCCAGTGTGCACTTCCCATCCATTCTTCCATTCCCAATGGCTGTCGAAGTGCAGAAAGCCGGTTTCATGAAATCCGGAGAAATCCCAGAAACCACGGTAGGCAATGTGCGGCCTCATTTCGTGCAGGCCGAGGAAATCCGCAGGGCGGTACCGATGAAAGATGACGTTCTCCGTTTTTCGATACCTTTTACGACGGAGAAAGCCGACTTCCGGATTGAATCGCTTGCCAACTTCTGTGAAGTGTGTCTCTATTGTCCAAGCCGGAGAACTATGGCTCACTCCGATGCGATACGCATGCTGGCTGCTGCCGAGACCCGGTGTGCCTGGTATGAACGTCCGCGCTCCAAACCCCGCAACTTGTGTGAACTCACCAATTCCTACTCGCCCATCAACACCGACCGCTCTATTGTAGTTATTCGGTGCAGCCATCGAGCCGGTCCCTTGGCGATTCACAGCAATCGCGCCAACACTCGAACGATTCGGAAGCTCGTGACTGATGCGCGCAGCAGCAAAGTTGTTCGCCTGAGTTATGCCCTGAACTTCTCTGGTCTGCATGTCAAGAATGCCAATCTTTGTGGACCCTAACTTCCCGGAAACCCGCGCCCCGCCAAGGATCGGGACCTGCGCGCCTGTGGGTCCATGGATTCCGATTCGACGGCTGAAGAACACTTCCACTTCGCCCGGACTCCCAAAGTCAAAGTTGCCAGCGTTCTCCAAAAAGAAGGGACGCTTCTCCGGAAAGAAGAGATCGAACCGATCAAGGTTAACCTGCTGATCATCCACCTCGACCTGCGCGAAGTCGGTGTTCAACGTTGCATCGAACGTCATGCTCTGCGTGATACTATACTTAGCATCGAATCCCGCGCTACCAAAATATGTGGGCGTTGCACGGACAGCATTCGCTCTGGTTTTTCCAAGAACGTAGGGAACGAACTTGAGATTCTGTTGCGCTGGCAGTTCGAGTCCTTCAAGCGTTCCTGCGAGTGAAACACGATTGATGTTGAACTGGCGCGGGAGTGCAGCCCAGTACGAGCTTTCTTTTCGACGGCGGATGTTGCGTTGAAAATTTACGCCCCAACTCTTCGTTTGCGATGCATCGTAACGAAGAGTTCGAAACGGAATCGCAAATTCCGCAGACCAGCCCGTATTGTTCACCAAAGTCTTCACGCGCCAAGAGCCATCCCAATTCAAATTGAAGCCACCGGTCGAGCCGCTTCGAAACGCCAGCACGCTCAATTCGCCTTCGTTGGTGATCTGGGCATCGTATTCGTTTCCGGCAGGAGTTGTGGCAAAGATGAATCCGTTTTGACGATCATGGTAGGTGTCGAGAATAATCTGGAAGGAATCGGATTCATCTAACGAGCCATCACGCCTGCTATCCGAGGCGATGACGCCACTCGGATCACGATCGTAGCAGATCACTCCGACGTAGAGCGCATCTCCAGTAAACACGATGCGTACTTCTGTTCTTTCGGATGACGGTTGTCCATCGTTCGGCGTGGTTTGCCAGAACTGATCAAGCACTTGTGCATCGGCGTAGGCCGGATCGTCACGGATATTACCATCCAACACCGGAACCACCAGTGTGCGAACTGCAGCAGCAACGGGAGACGTGATAGGCCCGGATGATGCACTGTTGCCTTGTGAGAATGCTGGATGGAGGCTGAACATCAACAGG
>JANONN010000456.1:0-8353 GCA_031420835.1 Ignavibacteriales bacterium
CCTTGAACGAAATCCCTTGATAGTTTCCGTCGACTTTGTGCTTGAGCATGGGACGCTGCTCGTCAGCGAACTTCGTCGTGATCCGGTCAAACATTTCGCCGATCGTCGAGAAATCAACAACATTGGGCATAGTCGCGCTCCTTTGTCAATCGAAGTATGAATTGAAGGCGGGCTTAAAATACTCCAAGACTCTGAGAGAAGCAAGAAAGAAAGGAAATCATCGAATGAGGATTTGGATTTTCCATGTCCCTAAATGCAAGGGTCTCTGCAACCGCTTGAACAGAAAGGTGTTGGGTGAACCATTGAATATGCTTGCATACTTCAACCGTTAAGGAAGAACGCCATTTGTTCAAGAAGAAAAACGCTGGCTCGTTCACGAGAGTCCGTTATCCAGTTAGCTATGTCAAGCGAAGATTGCGAGATAGCTCGAGGATTTTGAAAATTAACTTGACAAATCTTGCCTAAGCCCTTATATTGAAACCCAGTTGTGCCGATAGAGAGTCGGCCTTCGATATCCCACCAAGATAGAAGGTCGCAGAGGCTGCCAACGGATCAACACCCAGCAGTTCCCATTCTTTCACACCGAAGAAGAGTTAATTAGAAGATTATGATTCCCGAAACCGGCTGCACCTATCCGGACGGAGATATTTTTCCCCAACAGGTTTAGAGATTGAATCACTTACAACTCAACCCAACACGCGTCAACTCACGAAGGAGAAACCGTTATGCTTGAACACGAGACAGTCAAGATTGCAAGAGACCGCACATCGGAAACTGAAAAACACGGACTCCGATTTCAACGTTACTTCACCAAGTCGGAAGTCCATCCTTTTGATGAGATAGAGTGGGAGTCACGCACTGCCACCATATCTAATGAAAAGGGTGAAAAGATTTTCGAGCAGAAGAATGTTGAGATCCCAAAGTCATGGTCCATGACGGCAACGAACGTTGTTGTCTCCAAGTATTTCCACGGCACACTTGGCATGCCGGATCGTGAGCATAGCGTGAAGCAACTCGTTGACCGTGTTGCCCGGACGATCCTAAAATGGGGACGGAAAGGCGGTTACTTCGCAACGGAAGAAGATGCAGAGATCTTCTATCATGAGTTGTGTTTCCTCCTCGTGAATCAGTACATGTCGTTTAACAGTCCTGTCTGGTTCAATGTTGGGATTGAAGAGAAGCCGCAATGCTCTGCGTGCTTTATCAACTCCGTGCAAGACACAATGAAGTCGATCCTTGATCTTGCAAAGACGGAAGGGATGCTCTTCAAGTGGGGATCCGGCACCGGTTCCAACCTTTCTTCACTTCGCTCATCGAAAGAGAAACTCGCCGGCGGCGGCACAGCGTCCGGTCCTGTTTCTTTCATGAAAGGATATGATGCCTTCGCAGGCGTCATCAAGTCGGGCGGAAAAACACGGCGCGCCGCCAAGATGGTGATCTTGAATGCCGACCATCCCGATATCGTTGACTTCATTAACTGCAAGGCAAACGAAGAAAAGAAAGCGTGGGCATTGATCGAAGCGGGTTACGAAGGCGGCTTTAACGTCCCCGGCGGCGCATATGATTCCATCGCCTACCAGAACGCCAACCACTCCGTGCGCGTGACTGATGAGTTCATGAAAGCTGTGCTCGAAGATAAAGATTGGTGGACGAAGAGGGTCACCACCGGATCGCCAATGGAAAAATATCGCGCACGCGATCTGATGAAGCAAATTGCCGAAACCGCCTGGGTGTGCGGCGATCCCGGCATGCAATACCACACGACGGTCAATAACTGGCACACGTGCTCGAACACCGCTCCAATCAACGCATCGAATCCATGCAGTGAGTATATGTTCTTAGATGACACAGCATGCAACTTAGCATCGCTGAACCTCATGAAGTTCCGCCGTGTAGATCGCTCGTTCGATGTCGAATCATTCCGAAAAGCTGTGCAAGTAACGATCACCGCCATGGAGATCGAAGTCGATAACGCCAGCTACCCCACACCGGCTATCACGCAGAACAGCTTCGACTACCGCCCGCTCGGACTGGGCTATGCCAACCTGGGCGCACTGCTCATGTCGCGCGGTCTCTCTTACGATAGTGAAGAAGGCCGAGCCATGGCCGCCGCCATTACATCGCTCATGTGCGGCGAAGCGTACCGACAATCCGCATTGATGGCAGGAGTCGTGGGACCATTCAAAGGGTTTGCCGCCAACCGTGAGCCAATGCTGAACGTGATGGCAAAGCACGGCATCTATGCCGAACGGATCGAGAAGGAGCTTGTCGAAGAAGAGTTGTGGGAAGCATCCGCAACCGTGTGGAAGGATGTTGTGAAGCTTGGAAAGCAGCATGGCATCCGGAACTCACAGTCAACCGTGCTCGCACCAACCGGAACTATCGGCTTCATGATGGATTGCGATACGACTGGCGTCGAACCGGACATTGCGCTGGTGAAATACAAGAAGTTAGTCGGCGGTGGATTGATGAAGATCGTCAACCAGACGGTGCCGGAAGCGCTCGCCAAACTTGGCTACGACGACGAGCAGGTCGAGCACATCATCGCTTACATTGACAAGAACGACACAATCGAAGGGGCGCCACACCTGAAAGAAGAGCACCTAACAGTCTTCGATTGCGCCTTCAAACCGGCCAAAGGGACGCGGTCGATCCATTACATGGGTCACATTAAGATGATGGCGGCAACCCAGCCATTCCTTTCCGGCGCGATCTCCAAAACCGTGAACATGCCTACGGAAGTCACGACAGACGAGATCATGCAAGCCTACGTTGAAGCGTGGCGGTTAGGATTGAAAGCCATTGCTGTCTATCGCGACGGCTGCAAACGGACGCAACCACTCAGCACATCGTTGGAAAGCACGAAAGAGAAAGCCAAAGCACAGCCGGTTCGGCGCAGACTCCCCGATGAGCGAAACTCCTTCACCCACAAGTTCAGCATTGCGGGGCATGAAGGATATGTGACCGTTGGGATGTTCGAGGACGGAAGCCCTGGCGAGCTTTTCATTACCATGTCGAAAGAAGGCTCGACCATCTCCGGACTTATGGATTCGCTGGCGACGGCGATTTCGATTTCACTGCAGTACGGCGTGCCGCTGAAGGTCATGGTGGACAAGTTCAGCCATGCGCGATATGAGCCGAGCGGCTTCACGAACAACCCTGACATCCCGATCGCGAAGTCCATCAGCGACTACATCTTCCGATGGCTTGGACTGAAGTTCATTCCCAAAGAGGACGCATTGTCCTCTGAGCCGATAGAAACTCTCACGCCGATCACAGCGCCGAAGGTCAAGGTTGCTCCAAAATCGAGCACAACGATTGAACGAAACGAGAAGGTCGTCTTCCAAACTCAAGCCGACGCTCCCCCCTGCCACGAGTGTGGAAGCATTATGATCCGGAGCGGGTCGTGCTATAAATGTCTCGAATGTGGCTCGACATCCGGCTGTTCCTAGCAAAAAGAAGAGTCATCCTGAGCCAAGTCCCGCTGTCCTGAGCGAGAGCCTTATCGCGAGTCGAAGGATTTGTCGGGACGAAGTCTCCCGAGGGGGATGCCCTTGGCAGAAGGATGGAGTGTGGAAGTACATCAGGTTGTTCATAGGAGAGCGTGGAAGCACAGTAACAAGAATCACACGCCGATGGTCGAGAGATCATCGGCGCTGTTTTTCTGTATGAAGGAGCTCAAAATGCCTTTTTCGTTGAACTTACCAGAACTTTATGATTGGATTGAAGAAAGATGGCAAAGAAGAAGCACAATCGTATTTGTTCTGATTCTTGTTGGTGTCCTTTTGTCAATATTCTTTGCTGACGTAGATCTTACGATTCTGTCTGTTGGGTCGTGGATCATAATCAGTGTATCGCTGCTAACTATTTGGTTGATTTGGCTCCTACCCAGACGCGTTCCGACAACGAAAAGGAAGAAAATTGGCATCCTTGTAGGCATTTCCGCCGAGAACAGATACGAGGAGGAACGACTAAGAGCCGATTTCATAATGTCTCTTAAGGAATTCATCGGTCAAACGAGTCAATTACACCAATTCCAACTGATCGAGCTCAATTCTTTCCATTCGAAAAGGATAGATGATGAAACATCCGCCTATTATTACCTGCACAAATCTAAAGCAAAATTTGTTTTATACGGCAGGATAAGAACAAGACCGCTCGGAGAGGGTAAACCCTCTCACATCCTTGATCTCCGTGGACTCGTGTCTCACAAACCAATACCGCAGGAGCTTAGCGAAAGAATTTCAACCGACTTCGGTGGCATGTTGCCACCAAGGGTCGTAATACATCAGGAAGCTGGTGTGTTTGCTTTCGAGGTCACAGCGAAGATCGTAGATCTAGTTGCAAGATACATCATTTCGTTAAGCTCACTTGTGTCTGGAGAAGTGAGATATGCTACGGAATTACTTGAGGATATCAAAACCAGAATGAGCGTATGGCCCCAAAACCTTCCGGCGACGCAGAAAATAATTGCTCTGCTTCCGCATCGCCTTGGAGAATGTTATCACCAACTTGCCTGGCAGTGTTACAACAATTGGTACACTTCGAGAGAAAGTGAATACTTGGTGCAACTTGAGGCGTTTCTTCCAAAGTTGTTTTTGTATCAGCCAAATAATTATCATGGGATCATTTCAAAAGCGATTTGTGCGTTCGTCCTTCGCCGGGATATCAAAGAAGCACTGATCGCAGTAAGGAAGTGCAAGGGTATGGATGATAGTCTTTGGAAATACTCAGAGGCCTTTCTCCTTGCATATCAAAACAAAGTGCCTGAGGCCAAACAAGCCTACTGGAAAGCTTTCAAAATGAAGGATTCTTCTTCTAACATTCAGGTGCAAGTGGAAGAATTCCTTGACGAGGTAATATCTCAGGAACCAGACAAATATCGATTACATTATTTCTCAGGACTAATAAACTTTCACAAGAAAGAGGATAAGGCATCTGCTCTAAGGGATTTTCAACTCTTCCTTAACAAGGACAGCGACGGGCATTATCCAGCTTTAATCACTGACACGAAGAAATATGTTGAGCAAATCTCCAAGCAACTTAGTGAATCCCAAGAGGATCGTGAGTGATTGTTCCCGGAAAAAGATACGTGCCCCAACATAAGTGTATGGTTGCGTATGAAATGGACAATGACTAGATTGCCCACACTCAGATGGTGGCAGAATTAATTATGGAAACAGATATTTCGAGATATTTAACCAACTATTCAATTGAAGAAAAGATCGGTTTGTTTCCGAGCCCGAGCGCTCCAAAGACGGAGATTCAGTCTTTCGATGTCGATGGTAAGAAAATTCCGAGATATGTTGGTGAGTTCTGGACTTCTAAGCAAAGACAGGCTTCATCAATCCATGAAATATCTTATCGCGCATGCTTCAAGCCCCAGCTCCCCCGCTTCTTTGTCGAGCTCCTTACTAAGGAAAAGGATGTTGTGTATGACCCGTTTAGTGGCCGTGGCACTACCGCCTTAGAAGCTGGGTTACTTAAGAGAAATGTCATTGCAAATGATATCAATCCGCTTAGTCGAATTTTGACTGAGCCACGTTTTCTTGCCCCATCAGTTGATGAGCTTAGACAAAGACTGTTAAGTCTTCGAACAAGGAAGAAGCTGAAAGCGGAAATTGATCTTTCCATGTTCTACCATATGGACACCGAGGCAGAGATCGTATCCTTGCGGGCGTATCTTAAGAAGAAATCTGAAAATGGTGCAGAAGACTCAGTCGACAGATGGATCAGAATGGTGGCCACTAATAGATTGACTGGCCACTCGAAAGGATTCTTTTCGGTTTATACACTCCCTCCCAATCAAGCGGTGGGCCCAGAAAGCCAGATTAAGATCAACAAGAGGCTAAGGCAAAAACCGGAGTACAGAGATACGAGAAGTATTATTCTTAAGAAAACAAAAGACCTTCTCCGCAATCTCACTCAAGAACAGATCCAGAACTTGAAGACCTCAAGTAGCAAAGCGGCGTTTCTTACTGTTGACGCAAGGAAAGCAGAGATAGAACCTAATACGATACAGCTTACTGTTACGTCTCCTCCATTCTTGGACGTTGTTGATTACCATAAAGACAATTGGTTGCGATGCTGGTTTAATTCAATCGATGATCGAGAAGTTCTCAAGAAAATCACCATGTCGAAAACACTCAATCATTGGACTGCTGTGATGGCTGAGGTTTTTCAGGAGCTTTATCGGATCACAAGAATTGGCGGCTGGGTCGCTTTTGAAGTGGGAGAAATCAGAAATGGAACAATAAGGCTAGATGAACACGTTGTGCCCTTGGGAATTCAAGCAGGATTTCGTTGTGAAGGGATATTAGTAAACTCACAGCAATTTACTAAGACTTCGAACATTTGGGGAATCAAGAACAATAAACGCGGAACAAACACAAACCGCATTGTTCTCTTCCACAAGAGCAAATGAAGGAACAACGGTCGCCGGCAGGTGTTTTGAGATGGAATATCACAGAAATAGCAAAGGTTCTTACCATCTCTGAAGAGGACGTAAGAGAGTATTTCACAGATGGCCGGCGAGTCTCTTTCCTCATTGAAAGAAGGCTCTCGCGAGAAGTGATCAAGGGAAAACTGGCACGTAGTGAAGGTGCTGGGTATGATTTGGTGGACCCCAAAGGAGGCAAATGGGAAGTGCGGAGTATTTCTAAGGGAGGAATTTACTTTTGTCCAAGCTACATGGTCGGGTCAGGCAGATCGTTTGACGAGAAGGGTTTCCTTGAAAAACTGAACGAAATTGAGGGCTACATTGTCTCCGACATAGAGTCCTTTCCGGAAGTTCCGTTTTGGGTCGTTTCAAAGGATGAAGTTCTGGACTGGTGGAAAAACCGCGCAATTCCAAACAATACAAAGATTTCGCGCGGCACGGCATTACGATTACTTTCTCTCAAAGGATCTCCTCAGTAGAACCGGCTGACAGACGCACACCCGTAGATGCACACCAACGATATCATCAGCTACTCCCAGCTCGTTGCCGAAGAAAAAATCAATCTCCAGAAGGGAATGAACTTCGGTGTTGGGAAACGTTATTCCATCTTCCTCATGTCCCTCCGAAAAGGCGCACCGTATGCCGATGAGATCGATCCCAAAACCGGCACCTTGATCTACGAAGGGCACGACCACCCAAAGACGAAAGATTCCTCCAATCCAAAATCGGTGGATCAACCGTTAACGACTCCAAAAGGCTCGTGGACAGAAAACGGGAAGTTCTTCAGCGCTGCAATGGATTACAAAAGCGGAATCCGAACCTCACCGGAGATGATCAAGGTGTACGAAAAGATATCGGCGGGAATCTGGTGCTATAAGGGATTCTTTGAACTCGTTGATGCAAGAATCGCCACGTCGGGAAAACGGAAAGTATTCAAATTCTATTTGAGACCAGTTGAGAAACGAATCTTCGGCGGAGTCACGGAGTTACCGCATACTCGAATTATTCCAACTCACATTAAGGTGGAGGTTTGGCGGCGGGATAAGGGAAAATGTGTCATTTGTGGGTCAGAGAAAAACCTTCATTACGACCATGATATTCCCTTCTCCAAGGGCGGCAGCAGTCTCCTCGCCAACAACGTCCGCCTCCTTTGTGCCAAACACAATTTAGAGAAGTCGGATAAGATAATGGCTCTTTTGCCGTTGCTTGTCGTTGCTCATGCCGCACAACAGCACGCGTAGGACTGGATTCTCATAGCTCGCACTCTCTCCTTTTCTCCCTCATCAATCCGTTCATCATCTCTCCCTTCGTCCCAAGTATCCCCGCAAGGCGGTGGAAGTAGTTCTTGTCAAGCGGAGTGACGATCACTTGACCATCCTCTTCCCTGAACACGAGCTTCATTCCCTTCCTGATTTTCAATCGTTTTCGGATTACGGCTGGGATCGTTAATCGTCCCCTTGTGGTGAATCTTCCTATCTGCATTGTTCGATCTCCTTTTCTGTAAGAATACACCATCGTCGCAAGGAAGTCAAGGGACGATCCCTAAAGCCCGAATTAATCGAAGGTGATGGGTTCAATCAAACGAAATGTTGCCCGAGATATTAATGATGCACAAGTTGCCCGGTTCGCACTGGGGAAACCGTTAAAACGGTTTAAGTTTCAACTTGGAGGAGCCATAACCCACGACTCCCGCCTGCTGCGGGCAGGTAAGTCGTGGGTTATCAATGCAACGCCCCTGAAAGCATAGTCGTTTTAACGACTTCCAGAGACGGTCAACTTGAGAATGATGTTTTCGCAAACAAACCGCTTATCCGCACGATGGACAGCAGCGAATCATCCCTTGAAGGCGACGATTCCTCCAAGGGAGTCCCTTCGGTGGAATCGTGGCCTTCATACGAATCTATTAATCGTGTG
>JANONN010000457.1:0-2299 GCA_031420835.1 Ignavibacteriales bacterium
AACTTGATTTCACATTTCTTGCTTCCCATGGCTACCTCCTCTAACTTGTGTGTGGTTGGGTTAGTGTTTTATCAACTGCATCATCACTTCGATTGAGCTATCTTTTGATATCGTGGATCCTTTCTCAGGGAATTCATTTCAGGATCGTTTTCGAGTTCCGCCAGAGAGAATCCCGCTTTCACCGCCTTCTCGATCAATCGTATCGCTTCTTCTCGATCACCAAGATGTTCGTACACCATCCCAACGCGCCCCATGATTCTCACATCGCTCGGAGCAAGAACAAGCGCTTGTTGAAGCAACGTACGCGCTTCAAGAGGCTTACCAAGAGCGGCATAATAACCGGCGAGTGTGTAAGAAAGACTCGGATCGCGAGGGTTGACCTTCCGTTGTCCTTCCGCCATTCCGGCTGCTTTTTCAAAAGTCTCTTTCGCTTTGTCCTCCCGACCAGACCAGCGATAGGCGGACGCAAGATACCCCCAAACGCGATAATCCGTTCCCTGCATCTGAAGAGCTTTTTCGTACGATTGTGCAGCGTCCGCGTAACGGCGCTCGTAGAAATTGAGAGTCCCCAATTGAGAGAAGACAACATACGTTGGATACAGTTGAACCGACCGTTCGAATTGCTTGCGTGCCTCACTCCATTGTTTTTGATAAAAGTAGATGCCGCCAAGGTTATCGTATCCGATGATATTCTCCGGCGAAAGCTCGATCACTTTCTTGAATGCCTGCGCTGCTTCATCGATCCTTCCCTGTCTAAAGTAGAATACGCCAAGCATGTTATGCCCTGCCCAATAAGTAGGTCGAAGTTCAATCGCCTTCTTGTATGTTTCCTCTGCCTTTTTGATGTCGTTGAGGGATGCGTAGGCAATCGCACTCTCTCGATAGGCATCCGTATTGAACCGGTCTATCTCGATCGCCTGCTGAAGTTCCTTGATCGCTTCTTCATATTTGCCCGTGCCGCGATAGATGATGCCGAGAGACACATGAACAGGACCAAGGCGGTCGTTCAAGACGAGAGCTTTTTGACACGCTTGAACAGCCACATCAACCCACTGCATATCTTTCGTTGCTTCATATCTTCGCCAGTACGCCTCACCCAACCCAGCCCATGCTAAAGCATAACTCGAATCTGACTCTCCCGCCTTCTTGAACAGTTCAATTGCCGTGATGATGTTTTCTACGCGCTCGAATCGTTGCAGGTAGCCTCGCGCTTGCAAATAGAGTTCGTACGCTTTTGAGTCTTCTGTTCCTCCGGCGATCACCAGTTTGTCTGGCGCAACGTCAAGCTCAAGCATGTTTGCAAGCGCTACCATCAGACCATCCTGCAGTTGGGAGAGATTTGTCCGTTGCTGATCCAGAACAACCGACTTTAACTGACGTGAACTTTTCGCGTCAACCAGGTTCAACGTGAGCCGGAGCTTTTCGCCTTCGTACTGTACGCTTCCTGTTATCGCCATCGTCGCACCAAAGTTCTTGTGTGCTTCAAGAGCGCTGGCGATCTTCCTCTGACGAATTTCGCTTGCCGCAACGACCCAGGTGTTTTCCGGCTCGAGTTGCGTCAGTTTGCTGCTGAGGATTTCTATCAGTCCGTCGCAGAGCGCTTGCACTTCCTCATTGCCGCCAACATTTGTGAACGGAAGAACGGCCAGATGGCGTTCAGAAGGGAGGGATATGAATCCGATCCATTGTTGGAAAGGAAGGCGGATTGATGGAACGAGCAGAAGGAGAAGGAGAAAGAATGCAACTCCAACGGGGATGAGGACTTTGCGTGAAACGAGTTGGCGAAGTGAACGGGGAATCCGTGCACCGGTACGTGCAGTCTCAGATACCCCAAGAAAATCACGTATCTCTTTACGCAGATCGGCTGCAGATTGATAACGCTTGGTTGGCTCTTTCTCCAGGAGCCGAAGCACCATCACATCAACAAGTGGTGGAATTGCCGGATTGATCGTCGAAGGGACCGGCGGATCAAGGCTGACAATTGAATAGAGGATCGCCGGCTCGTGCTCACCCCCAAAAGGGCGCTTGCCCGTGAGCATTTCATACATCACAATACCGAGCGAAAAGAGATCGCTGCGCTGGTCGGTTTCCATTCCCTGCGACTGTTCGGGGGACATATAGGATGCTGTCCCTACCGTAGTTCCCGCACGTGTCGGCCGGGTCATTGTAGCAAGTTTTGCAATTCCGAAGTCAACGATCTTCACTTCGCCGCGAGGTGTAATAATGATGTTGGCGGGCTTGACATCACGATGAACAATACCGGCTTCATGCGCGCGTCCAAGACCATCGGCAATGAGAT
>JANONN010000458.1:0-9430 GCA_031420835.1 Ignavibacteriales bacterium
GCAATGGAGTAGTAGAGCCGAGCATTTGCACCCAAAACGGAAACAATTGTCTTTCGAATGAGGTCGTTGTAGTGTTCTTCTACCCAATCGTAGAAGAATTGACTTGGCACCTCGACTGTAAGCTCATAGCCTTGCAGTTTAAGCGGAGTTATCGGCTGAAACCAAGTCTTGAAGCTAAGGCTACTTACCTGCTCGTGGATCTTAAGGAGGCACTCCCCCCACACCTCATCACTTGTTCGATTTGAGAGAACGGGAGACTGAGCGACAACGTCAAGTTCTTGCATTGTAGTTTCGAAACATTAAATTGAAAAGAAACTGGGGAAATTCACGAGTTGTTAACACGATTATGAACAAAAGCGCAAAAACCAGAAACACACAACTAAAGCGCTCAATTAAAGAATCAACAGCAGGAGCCCAGCCTAACCCATTAAAATCCAACACACATGAATCATTGTTAACACGGTTGTCCACAACCCAACAAAACAACAAAACGCTAAGGAACAACGGCCCATTGCCAATAGTGAGGGTTGTGCACAAATTGCTCACATGAAAATCATGGAACGGCTGGAGAGGAATTATAGCAACGTCAAGCCCAGATTGCAAGAAGAAAATTTACAAAATTATTCACCGAGAGATAATCGTTTCGCTTATCACGGCGGTAGCACCACAATAAACGTTCGAGTTGTTTGTGGAGACTTTTTTTTGTATTTTGGTTTTCACCTAAGACAAGGAGTAATAAATCAGATGAAGCGAACGTATCAACCGCATCGAAGAAAAAGAAAGAACACACACGGATTCCGTGCAAGAATGTCAACAAAAAATGGTCGAAAGGTTATCGCTCGGCGCAGAGCAAAAGGGCGGCATCGACTGAGCGTTAGCGATCACATGTAGGAGCCATAAGAACTATCGTTGCGATCTATCCTCAGGAAGTCAGAAATCCTTCGCGGTTATCTATCATTTTCCAAAGTTCTCTCAAAAGGGACACACCTCACCGAAGGCCCGGTTCGCCTTTTCGTTCTTCGAGCAGAGTCACAGAAAGCAGAGACCCGGATTGGTTTTTCGGTTTCAAGAAGAATTAGCCGAGCAGTTGATCGAAATCGGGGGAAACGCTATTTGCGAGAAGCATACCGGGTCAATAAGGCCATACTGGACAGAAGGTTAGCAGAAAACCCAGCAACCCTTCGGATTGTTATTATGCTTAGCGATTCAGGGCTACTTTCAAAGAAGGAAAACGGATTTTCGAGAATTAACGCATCAGTCTCGCGACTCCTCAATCGCCTTTCGAAGGACCTTTAGATCAAACATGGATCGAGTTCTCATAATACTCATCAAGGTCTACAAATTCACATTCTCATCTCTCCTTCCATTTAACCACTGCCGGTTCTATCCCTCGTGCTCAGAATACGCTATTGAAGCAATTGAAAAACATGGTGCGCTACGGGGGGTGTGGCTTGCACTCCGACGTATCGGCAGGTGTCATCCGTTTCATAAAACGGACGGGTACGATCCCGTTCCGTAAACTGAACCCTTAAAGGATTCCTACATGGGTCGTCAAGAAACAATCGGCTTTGTCTTAATCTTCGGCGTTCTGATGGTTTGGATGTGGATGAACAGTCCAACCGCGCCCGCGCCACAAACACAGACGTACCAAGAATTGATTGCCGACAGCGTGCACGCAAAGCAGCAAAAACAGGCGGCGGAAAAGAAGATTGACACCGAGAAGTCCAGCACGAGTCAATTCTTTACCACTCGAACATTGGGAGAGGAGAAGATCCTCGTGATCGAGACGGACTTGTTCAGCGCAGAAATCACGACAAAAGGGGGAAGCGTTCGGAAGTGGGAGCTGAAAGGGTACAAAACATGGAATGGCGAGCAAGTTCAACTTGTAGATTTTGAGAGGGGTGGTGATTATAGCCTTCTTTTTACTACAAGCGATGGCAGACTTGTCAACACTCGGGATCTTTATTTCAACGGATCCTATGCAAAATGGCAAAAAGTGAACCTTTCGGGAGAACAGGAGTATGAAGTCAGCGTCATTCTTCCAAGTTCAAACGGTGGTAGCATCACAAAGACGTATCGGTTCAAAAATGGCAAGCACGGATTTGACACAGAATATACGTTGTCCGGGCTCTCCGGAGTGATTGCGAACTTCGAATATCAAGTCATGTGGGAAAACGGAGTCCGATATGCGGAGGAAAACAGCGTTGACGAATCTACGTTTGCGGTCGCATACGTGCATGCCGGCGGGGAGCTCATCGAAGTAGATGCCGCTCATGGCCCAGATGTGACCCAAAAGGATATGACGGGCATAGTCGATTGGGTAGCAACTCGCAGCAAGTACTTTGCGGTCGCCATCATCCCAACTCCAGGGGAAAGCGACGGTGCTTTCATTGAAGGAAGAAGCTCTCAGCTACCAGACAAAGGAGTTGTGGAGCGATACAGTGTAGCTGTGAAAATGCCTTATAGGGGCGAATTCCAGGAAAAGCGTGGATTTACAGTGTTTCTTGGTCCTCTTGATTTCGGAATCCTAAAGGGATATGAGCGAAATCTCGAGAGCATTATGAGTCTTGGTTGGGTTTGGATAGTTCGCCCGATATCTGTCTATGTGTTGCTTCCGCTTTTGTCGTTCCTTCATTCGTTTATCGCGAATTGGGGACTTGTTATTATTGTTTTCTCCTTGATTATAAAAATCGTCTTGCATCCTCTGACCAAGAGCAGCATGAAAGCAATGAAAAAAATGCAATCATTGCAGCCAATGATGACCGAAATCAAGGAGAAACACAAAGACGATCCGGCGAAAACGAATCGGGCGATCATGAACCTTTACAAGGAATACGGAGTGAACCCCGCTGGCGGATGCCTCCCGCTCTTGCTTCAGTTCCCTATCCTGATCGCCCTCTACAGTGTTTTCATTGGCGCAATCGAACTACGCCAATCAAGCTTCTTTTGGTGGATTGACGATCTTTCAATCCCAGACACGCTTGTTTCTCTCCCGTTTGAGCTTCCATTGTTTGGGATGAAGAATATCAGCGGGTTGGCGCTCCTCATGGGGATAACGATGTTCATCCAGCAGAAAATGACCATCAAAGACCCACGCCAGAAAATGATGATTTGGCTCATGCCGATCATGATGACCCTCCTGTTCAACGCGTTCCCTTCGGGGCTGAACCTGTACTATTTTGTCTTCAACCTTTTGTCAATTGGCCAACAAATGTTTATGAATCGTCAGCCAGATGAGCCTCTCCGAAAAGTAGAGAGAAAGCCAGGAAAAGGTGGTTTTTTTGGTAAGGTCACAAAAGATCTCCCGCGATTTAGAAAGTAGTTGCTGGAACATAAAAAAAATTATTGTCGCCCCACCTAATTGAGTGGGGTTTTTTATCTGCGCGAGCTCGGTTGTAAGTCGTGTAGTGGTTTTGTAGATTTGCAGAGAGGCCTTTTGAACAATGTTAAGATCGGACGAGAACGACACCATAGCCGCGATTTCAACACCTATCGGTGAGGGTGGAATTGCTGTCATTCGCATAAGCGGTAGGGCATCAATAGGGATTGCCGATCAACTATTCTACGGAAAAAGGAAAATCTCCGAATGTATATCCCATACTGTTCACTTTGGGAAACTCCAAAGTAGAGATGGAAAGATTATCGACGAAGTTGTCACAACACTGTTCAGAAGCCCGAACTCGTATACGGGGGAGGATGTCGTTGAGATCAGTTGTCATGGTGGCGTCTTCGTGGCGAAGCGAGCCTTAGAGGAGATAGTTTCGTCTGGCGCCCAACTCGCGGAACCCGGCGAATTTACGAAACGAGCCTTTCTAAACGGGAAAATAGACTTGTCGCAGGCAGAAGCCGTGGCGGACCTGATCCAGTCTCGAAGCGGTAAAGCACACAAGGCGTCAATTGCCCAACTTGAAGGATGGCTTTCTATTGAAATTGGGACAGTGCGCGATGAGCTCATCAATGCTTTGGGTCTTTTAGAGCTTGAATTGGATTTCGTTGAAGAGGGCCTAGAATTTGTAGACAAATCAAAGGTTACGAGCTTGATCAATAAAACGCTTGAAAAGATCAATGTCCTTATTGAGAGTTTTAATACGGGGAAGGTGTACAAGGAGGGTGTAAGCGTGGTTTTGGCTGGCGCACCAAACGTTGGGAAATCCAGCCTTCTCAATGTTCTTCTGAACGAGAACAGAGCGATCGTCACAGCAATCCCCGGCACTACACGAGACCTCATTGAGGAATCCATTACAATTGATGGGATACTTTTCCAGATTACAGACACCGCAGGCTTGCGGGATACGCAAGATATCGTGGAAAAAGAGGGTGTCATGAGAACCGAGAAGAAGATTCAAGATGGCGATGTGATTGTCGCCATGTTTGATGCTTCTCGTCGAATCCAGGATGAAGAGAGGACGTTTATTAAGCGTCTGCGGGACCAAAGTGGGATCGTTGTTCCCGTGATCAACAAAGTCGACATCGAGAGAAAGAAGGGAACCATAGAGATAGAACAGGCGCTTGGAAGGCGGCCGCTTCGAGTCTCGACCTTAACAAGGGAGGGGGTGGAAGCCTTGAAGGATGAGCTAGTAAAACAGGCGTTCGGAAAAGGCAAGAGCACAATACCAGAAAGCAGTTTCGTCGTTACCAACAGACGGCATATTGTGGCACTAGAAAAGGCCAAAAAGGGATTGGCATCGGCGCTCGAATCACTTCAATCCAGAACAAGCAGCGAGCTTGTTGCAATAGACCTGCGGTCTGGACTAGACAGTTTGGGCGAGATTACAGGAGCAGTTACCAACGATGAAATCCTTAATAACATCTTTTCAAAGTTCTGTATTGGAAAATGAGTTTCACGTGGAACACTATGGGCAACTCGCGGACAGGCTATAATGTCATAGTAGTTGGAAGCGGGCATGCCGGCATAGAAGCTGCACTGGCAGCAGGCAGAATGGGGTGCAGCGTCCTCATGGTTACGATGGACAAAAGGACGATTGGCAGGATGTCCTGCAACCCTGCCATTGGGGGAACAGCCAAAGGACACCTGGTGAGAGAGATTGACGCCCTCGGTGGTGAGATGGGGTCTATTGCAGACGCCACAGGAATACAATTCAGAATGCTCAATCGCTCAAAAGGACCTGCTGTATGGTCTCCGCGATGTCAGAACGACCGTGAGTGGTACGCACGGGAAGCGCTCAGTCGAATAGTAGGCGCACCCAACCTAGAGATCCTTGAAGACTCAATTGTTGATATCGGTGTTGAAGAACTTCCCGCCAGCGAAACATATAGATTAACTGGCGTACTTACCGCCTCAGGATTGAAAATTCCCTGTAAAACTACAGTCATTTGTGCCGGGACATTCCTAGGGGGACTCATGCATACCGGACTCTCAAGCCGAGAGGGTGGTAGGTTTGGAGAGATGGCATCAACGGGATTGACGGAGAACCTTCTTAAGCTCGGGTTTGTGAACGGAAGACTCAAAACAGGCACGCCGCCAAGGATAGACACTCGAACCGTTGACTTCAGCAAAACCGAGGAACAGCACAGCGACGATCCCCCGCAGCCATTTTCCTTTCGGACCGAGAGAATTACCAATCGGCTTGTCCCAATGTATTTGACGCACACAAATCCAGACACACACACGATTCTTCGAAGGGGATTTGACCAGTCCCCGATGTTCACTGGAAGAATTAAGGGCCTCGGTCCAAGATATTGCCCATCTATTGAGGATAAGATCTCACGATTCTCAGAAAGAGAGAGCCACCAGATCTTTCTTGAACCTGAAGGGTACGACAGCAACACCGTGTACGTGAATGGATTCTCAAGCAGCCTTCCCGCGGAAATCCAGCTTGAGGGAATGCGAACCATTCCTGGACTTGAGCAAGTTGAAATGGTTCGTCCGGGATATGCCGTCGAGTATGACTTCTTTCCTCCCCACCAAGTCAAACTTACCCTGGAGACAAAATTTGTTGAAGGCCTCTTCTTCGCCGGACAAATCAATGGGACATCTGGTTACGAAGAGGCAGCGGGCCAAGGTCTTCTTGCTGGTATCAACGCCGCCCAAAAGGTGCTTGGGCTTGATCCCATTATCCTTAAACGCTCCGAAGCTTACCTCGGTGTCTTGATTGACGACTTGGTAAACAAGAGCACCGACGAGCCGTACAGAATGTTCACGTCGAGGGCAGAGCATCGCCTTCTGCTCCGTCAAGACAACGCAGACAGAAGACTCATGCGCCTTGGTCACAGGCTCGGTCTGGTAAGCAACGTATTGATTGAGAGGCTAAACCTAAAGGAGGAACTTGTCCGCGAAGGACTAGACTGGACAGAAAAGCAAAGTTTGACGCCCGAGGGAATCAACGACTACCTGAGAAATTTAGGGAGTGATGTGATTAATGAAAAAGAAAAACTCGCGAAGATTCTCAAACGACCCAATGTGACCCTCGAAGATCTTATCCATCAGGACGCCATTTCAGACAGCGCCTTCATTAGGCACCTTCACAGCATTAGCGACAAGAGAATTCAGCGGGAAGTCATCGAGCAGATCGAGATCGAGCAAAAGTACGACGGATACATCAAACGTCAACAAGACGTTGTGGAGAGATTCAATCAATCTGAGTCTAGACCAATTCCGACAGATTTTGATTTCAGTAAAGTGAAGGCTCTTTCAACCGAAGGAAAAGAAAAGCTCATTAAGGTTCGGCCTGCATCCATCGGTCAAGCTTCACGGATTAGCGGGGTCACGCCTTCAGACGTTTCAGTCCTCATGGTCTATCTGAGGAGATAACGGTTTCACGTGAAACACAACCACAACTTAAATAAAAACAGCGACTTGTAGAAGCAACCATATGTCCCCTCAATCGCTCCGTTTCTACACCATTTGTAAGCAAAACGGGGTCCAGATTAACGATAAGCAACTCGCGCTCTTCGAAAAGTACGCTCACCTCTTACTAGGGTGGAACAAGCAAATAAACCTAATCTCAAGGAAGGATGAGGAACATCTTTGGGAGAACCACTTCCTTCACTCCGTCTCATTGCTTTTCAGAGTCAAGCTTCCGAAAGATGGAAGGATTCTGGATCTTGGGACTGGTGGCGGACTTCCCGGTATCCCCATTAAGATAGTTCATCCCGAACTTCCCATCACGCTCATGGATGCAACCCAAAAAAAAACTGAAGCCGTGAAAAGCATACTAAGCGACCTTGGGTATGACGATGTTCCTGTTCTATGGGAGCGAGCGGAGGACCTTGGAAAGAGTAAAGAACACCATCGAGGCTATGAGGTTGTAATTGCGCGAGCCGTTGCGCCGCTTCACGATCTTGTAAAGTGGTCTCACCCGTTTCTCCAGGAAAGTGAAAAATCGATTCAAGTGAGTTCTGGAAGCACAAGAGCGCCCGAACAGATTCCCGCTCCCGCGCTGATTGCTTTCAAAGGGGGAGACCTCGATGGCGAACTCGCATCATTAGGAAGACTCAAAAACATACGTCAAACAAAACTTGTCGATCTTGTCTTTCACGGGTCAGAGAATGTTACGCTGACCAACAAGAAACTTGTCATAGTGTCCTTTCGTTGAATCGATCAAATGTCCAAAGCGAAAAAACTATTTGAGCAACTTAGCTCACTGACGACAGAGCAAAGAAATCCAGCCAGCATGAGGATCGACACCCTCACGGTCGCAGAAGTTCTCTCTCTTATCAATCAAGAAGATCAAAAAGTAGCAGTCGCTGTCGAGAAAGAGATTCAACACATTGCCCGGGCAGTGGATATCGTCGTTCGAGCAATCCTCGATGGTGGAAGACTCATCTATGTTGGTGCTGGGACCAGCGGAAGACTCGGGGTGTTGGACGCGGCAGAGTGTCCTCCGACGTTTGGCACCGATCCGGAAACAATCCAAGCCATGATTGCTGGCGGCCCTGCGGCCATGTTCCGCGCGCAAGAAGGAGCCGAAGACAAGGAAGAAAACGGCGCCAAAGATGTTGACGACAAAAATGTCGCACTCAAGGATGTTATTTGCGGGATTGCCGCAAGCCTTCGCACACCGTACGTGATTGGAGCGGTGAAGCGGGCAAAGGTCCGAGGCGCAAAAACGATCTACGTTACCACGAATCCGCGATCGATGCTCGAGTCGCCGGAGTTCGCCGATCTTGCGCAATCAATTGATGTAGCCATCTGCCCGGTGGTTGGACCGGAAGTCATTATGGGTTCCACGCGAATGAAATCCGGGACAGCACAGAAGCTCGTTCTGAACATGATCACCACCACTGCCATGATTCGCTTGGGCAAGGTGTACGAGAACATGATGATTGACCTTCAGATGACAAGCAAGAAACTTGAAGAAAGAGCAAAGAGAGTTCTAATGACCGTGACAGGCATTGGCTATGAGGAGGCGAACAAGATTCTTCTTCAAGTGGATGGACATGTGAAAACCGCCATCGTGATGGTAAAAACGGGAGCGTCAAAGGAAGAGGCAAAACGGAGACTTCAAACGGCCAACGGGTTTGTTCGGCTTGCGATTGAGAAAGAAGGAACGACCCGCTAATCACCTATGGGACAACGAGTTATAGCCCACCAACTCTTTGATTCCGAGTTCTATCCTCCCTTCGAAGGGTTTCCGAAAAAAGGAGTTCAATTCCTTCGGCGGCTGAAGAAGAACAACAACCGCCCATGGTTTGAACAACAGAAGGAAGAGTACGAGTCGCTCGTAAAACTTCCGATGCAGTCACTCATTGTTGCTTTGCAGAGCCACTTTGAAAAGTTTGCACCTGAGTTTGATGTTCATCCCAAACGATCCCTCTTTCGCATCTACCGGGATACGCGGTTCAGCAAGGACAAGCGACCCTACAAGACACACGTCGCAGCGCATTTTGTTCTCCGTGGAAAATCGAAAGGGTATGTTGGATCGGGATATTACATTCACATTGAGCCGGGCATGATTTACATCGGCGGTGGAATCTACATGCCGGAGAGCGATCAGATCAAGAGAATTCGGCAAGCTATCTCAGAACGAGCAGAGGAGTTTCTCTCTATCGTTACAGACCGGACTTTCAAAAGGATGTTTGGGCAGATGGAAGGGGAGAAGCTCAAGCGAATCCCAAAAGGATTCGAGGAAAAGCACCCGATGGCTGAGTGGCTACGTCACAAGCAGTTTTGGGTTGGAGTAGAATGGCCCGAGCGGCGATGTTATTTTTCGAACTTTGTTAGAGAAGCTACAAAGGTCTTCGAGCGGGTAACACCGTTTGTGCGGTTTCTCAATCGTTAGCCTCAATCCCCAACTGTCGCTTTCAAAGATTGCAGCCATAGTATGACCATTCACAATTCACCTACCATAATGCAAAGAAGCATTCCAAAATATCATAGAGGATCCATTCTCCTCGTGGCTTTTCTGACCGTGCTCATGAGTCAGGAAATCTTCTCTCAGAAACGGCCGCTCACCTTCCAGCGATTATC
>JANONN010000459.1:0-1539 GCA_031420835.1 Ignavibacteriales bacterium
CAAATAGCAAAGCGAAGATGTAGTAAGGAACGCCGAGCACAAACCAGTTGGAAATCCCGTATCGATAGGAGAATTCGCCTACTCCGAGTATCCCGCCGTACCACGTCGATACGAGCGTGGCGACGAAGATAGGGAGTGTAAGCGTGCGGCCTGCGAGAAGATAGTCATGGAGCTCTCCGCTTTTCTTGCGGCCAACAACAAATCCGACAACGAGCACCCCGATGAAGTACAGAAGGATGATGGCAACATCAGCAACATCAAGTCGGGCTTGATGATTCATAGATGGTGGTGCGGTGAGATCTTGTAGAGCAGGAGATTCCCTTGTTCGACGGTGATGACAACAGGACTTCCGGTCACTTTGTTGCTTGTCCCTTCTCGGACGCCTAGTTCCAGAATCTCATTCGTCAGTGCGTACTCAAGTCCGGTCGTCGTCACTCCTTCACATCGAGTGAGCGGGATGAGGGAGACAGTCGTTCCTTTCTTCGCTTCGAACCGGAGTTCTCTCCCCACGAATTCCAGTTCACCACGATCATCCACAAAGTTGATTCGTGCATCAGGGTAGAATTTTGCCAGGACGCCCAAATTTCCAACCGTATGATCCAGTCGCTTCCCGGTTGCTCCAACGACCGTGATCAATTCAATCTTTTGACGAATGACCCACCGAATTGCTTTCTCAAGATCGGTTGTATTGTCATCATGATCTTCAACGATCGTTACCTTGCGGAACTTCACCAATGCTTGAGCATGAATGGAATCCATGTCGCCGACAATGGCGTCGGGTTGAAGACCAAATCGGAGAGCAATGTTGGCTCCTCCGTCAGCACAGACAATGAGCCCCGACTTGTCGGGGTTAGCAAGAGAGAGAAGAAGTTGTTTCTTCGGGGGCTCGCCGTTTGCGATAATGAGAGCGCGAGGCTTCATAGAAAAAAATGGTCGCTGAGTTCGGGGAGGCACACACCCAGCGACCATAGGGTTAAACCGCGCCCTACGAAGCGCAGGGCGCATATGAATATTACAAATTCACTTTGAGAGAAGCAAACACATTCCGCTCGGCTGCGGGGAAAAACTCATCCCCCTCACCGTGACTCGCATAGAGCGCATCGAGCAAGTTGTTAATCTGGAACCTCAGCTCGATATCTTTCAAGCCTGCAATCTGAGGAAATTTTGCGCCGGCAAGGAAATTGAACACTATTGAGGGATCCACTCTCCGCTCCAGATCTTCAAAATTGTCGGTGAACAAATCGCCCATATACTGCGTCGCAAGTGATGCAAACCATTGGTCACGTTCGTACGTGACGCGGAGGTTCGCAAGAACGTCCCGGAAACCAGCAATTCGCCTTCCATCCAAAGAAATCGGTACGACAACATACTGGCCCGTCCACTGCTCGCGCACCTTGTAGAAGGTGGTGTGGCGAACGACCCTGTTGTCGCTGAATGTTGCATTTGCCTGAAGCGTAAGATAATCCATGAAGCGTACCATCCCCGTCAGCTCTAGTCCATCATGTCGTGTATGGTCGGCGTTCCCGGTGATCGGCTGGC
>JANONN010000460.1:0-9172 GCA_031420835.1 Ignavibacteriales bacterium
CTATCAGAATCATCCAGGCGTTTTGTACCTTCAGGGCGTGCTCACAAGCGACGGAAGTGAGGCCACCAAAACGTATCAAAGCATCGTGGATAACTTCCCCAAGAGCGAATGGGCTGACGATGCGCTCTACAAATTATATCAGTATTACTACTCCATTGGCCTCTACAAGACCGCCGATCAGAAACTCGAACAGCTCAAGCAAGACTACCCCTTCTCCGCGTATGCCGTCGACAACTCGATAAAAACAACTAAGCGCACACAAGAATCGCCGGTAACCATCGCAAAACCTGGAACCATCGCAAAGTTTGCAACATCGTTCACGGTGCAAGTTGGAGCGTTCTCGACTATGCAGAATGCCGAAGAGCTTCGGTCGAAGTTTGAGAGGGAAGGATATGTCTCCAACATCTTCACAATCGTGAACAATGGACAGAAGCTGTATAAGGTATGGGTGGGTGAATTTCAAACGTACGATGAGGCGAAACAATTTACCGCAGAGATCAAGAAGAATTTCAACTTGGGTTCTATTGTTGTGTCGCGCTAAGGATTGGAAGCGATGGATCGGCAGGAGTTTCAGAAGGAGTTTGGAATAGTCGGGCAATCTGTTGAGATTCAAGAGATTGTGGATGTCGTTCAACAGGTCGCTCCGACGGACATCACGGTGCTCGTCACCGGCGAAAGTGGTGTGGGCAAGGAGATCATTGCGCGAGCGCTTCATGGCGCGAGTAAGCGGTCAAAGAAACCGCTGGTAATCGTGAACTGCGGCGCAATTCCGGAAGGATTGATCGAGAGCGAGTTGTTCGGTCACGAAAAAGGTTCGTTCACAAGCGCCGTGGAATCGCGGAAAGGATACTTTGAAATCGCAGATGGCGGGACGATCTTCTTAGACGAGATCGGTGAGATGCCGACCTCGACGCAAGTAAAGCTTCTTCGTGTCCTGGAGAATGGTGAATTCGGTCGTGTCGGTTCTTCTGTTCCCAAGCGTGTTGACGTGCGGGTCATCGCAGCAACAAACAAGAATCTCGACTATGAAGTGCAGCAGAAACGCTTTCGGCTTGATCTCTATTTTCGCCTGCGGTCGGTGAATATTTGGATTCCACCGCTACGGAATCGCCGCAGCGACATTCCCACCCTCGTAGAACACTTCGTGAAGGATGTGACAGAACGGAATGCCATCAAGTTTTTTGGATTCACCGATGACGCAACCGACGTGCTCATGGAATACGATTGGCCAGGAAACATCCGGGAATTGCGTAACGTCCTCGAAAGCATGTTGGTGCTGGAGAATGGAAAGCAAATCACGGGCGGCGATGTGCGCAAACACTTACACGGATATGAACCAAAAGTGATGGAACGAAACCTCCCTGTCGTCACAAATAAATCGGTTGAGCAAGCAGAGCGCGAATTGATCTACCGCGCGCTCCTTGACCTCAAGAGCAACATCATCCAATTGCGTGAGACGCTGGCCGACCGACTTCCCGCACCAGTGGAGCCGCAAGGAATACCGTCGGGGAACAACGGCGCGATGACGATGGATGCAATGGAGCGACACATGATCTCTCAATCCCTTCAGCGCACCCATGGAAACAGGCGAATGGCGGCACGGGAGCTGAAGATTAGCGAGCGGACACTCTATCGAAAGATCAAGGAATATGGGTTGGATGTCTAAGAATTTCCGGTTACCGGTTACCGGTTTCTGGTTTCCCGATGCTGATTCTCAAGTGTCTCGGTTGCCGATCAACATTTCATTCTTCATTTTTCACTTTTGTTTTTTCATTTTTCATTTTTCATTTTTCATTGTTCTCAGCGGCTGTGGCGGCTGCCCGTACACGTTTCGCGGAGGATCGGTTCCTCCACACCTGAAGACAATTGCGATCCCGCTTGTTGAGGATCAGAGCGGTTTTGGCGATCCAACGTTGCGGGATCTCTTCACGAAGGAACTGGTTCAACGTTTCATCAGCGACAACTCGCTTGAAATGGCAGATCGCGGGTCGTCCGATTCGATTCTGGAAGGAGTCATCACGAACGTGAAGCCCGATCAGCCGATCACCGTCACGGGTGGCGAGCAAGTTGCGCAACGACGCATCACCGTTTCCGTGCGCATAACATTTCAGGACTTGAAGTTGCGAAAGAAGGTTTGGGAAAAAGAATTTACCCAGTTTGGAGATTATCCATCGGGCAGCGGACTCACCCAACGCACCGAAGGATTGAAAGAGGCTGTGCGAAAACTCACCGAAGACATTTTGAACGAAACAGTTGCAGGATGGTAACTGAATGACAACCCTCGCGTTTTTCTTTTTCAGACAAGAACTCTATGATGGCGGATTCTTTTCTGAGTTCATCATGGCGCTGTATTTCATTTCTCTTCTCGTTCTCTTTACGTTCGGAGCCCACGGCTTCGTGATGGTATATCATTATCTCAACCGTCCAACCAGGCAAACCACGCCGCCGTTGCTGAACGATGAACCGATGGTCACGATCCAGCTTCCGATCTTCAATGAAATGTATGTGGTCCATCGCCTCATCGACGCAGTGTGTGCATTGGACTATCCGAAGGAGAAACTGGAAATCCAGGTGCTTGATGATTCTCTAGACGAAACGAAAGAGATCGTCGCACGAAAAGTAGCTGAATACAAAGAACTCGGATTTGACATTCAGCATATTCATCGGATGAACCGCCAGGGATTCAAAGCAGGAGCGCTTCAGAATGGACTGATCACGGCGCGCGGGGAATTCATCGCCATCTTCGATGCTGATTTCGTGCCGAGGAAGGATTTTTTGCGTGACACTCTTCCGTACTTCTTTGAAGATCCACGAATCGGTTTGGTGCAAACACGCTGGGAACACATCAACAGCGAATACTCGCTCCTGACGCGCACGCAAGCTCTTGCGCTGGATGGCCATTTTGTGATGGAGCAAGACATCCGCAATCGGGTAGGATTCTTCATCAACTTCAATGGAACGGGGGGGATATGGCGAAAGAGCTGCATCGAGGATGCTGAGGGATGGCAGTCGGATACGCTGACGGAGGATCTCGACCTCAGCTATCGAGCGCAGTTGCGTGGTTGGAAGTTCAAGTATCTCAATGACGTTACCACGCCCGCCGAGCTTCCAGCAGAAGTGAGTGCTCTCAAGTCCCAGCAATTCCGATGGACGAAGGGCGCGATCGAGACGGCGCGCAAGATTCTTCCGAAAGTGTGGAAATCGAATATCCCCTTGCGGGTAAAGATCCATTCCACCTTTCACCTGACGAACAACATTGTTTTCCCCTTCATTTTGCTTGCGGGCATACTCAATGTGCCGCTCATCTTCATCAAGCAAAATGGAGGTCACCAACTCTACTTTGCAATGATGTCAATCTTTGTGTTGGCGTTCATTGGTTCGTTCCTCTTCTACATGTTTTCGCAACGCGCCGTGTATTTGGATTGGCAGCGTCGGATCATGCTCTTTCCGCTTTTCATGGCCGGCAGCATGGGATTTGCCGTCAACAACTCGCGCGCTGTGTTCGAGGCTCTGTTCAAAAAGAAAAGTGAGTTCATTCGAACGCCCAAATACAATATCGAAGGGAAGAACGACTCATGGGTTGGAAAACAATACGTCCGGCGTACTGTTGACTGGGTGGTTGCGATCGAAGTGGCGCTGGCGCTCTATTGCTTCTTTGGAGTAATTTCTTCACTATACTATTTAGAGATTGCGGCTGTGCCATTTCAGTTGATGTATTTTTTAGGATTTACCTTTGTCGCATTCCTTTCCCTCAAGCAAGCGTTCGTAGCGCGAAAACTGCGACAAGAAGCAGCGAAGCAATGAGCAACTCGACCAAGCAACATATTCAAGCTCTCGAAGAACGTCTTGCGACAAATCCCAACTCTCCCCTCTTTGCGCAACTAGCTAGCTATTATCTTGAAGCGGGGCGCACGCAGGATGCTCTTGCTATGAGTGATCGGGGACTGGCCCAATTTCCGTTCTATACGACCGGCCATTTGATCAAAGGAAAGACGCTTGTTGCCCTGAAGATGTACGCGGAAGCGCGCCGTGAGTTTGACTTGGTGAAGGAGTTCCTACCAACCAACCGCACAGTTGCCGACTTGCTTGCCCAAATTCCGCAAGATGAGGAGATAACGTTTTCCTCGGCAGGCGCACCGAAGGTTTTTAAGCCCAAAGCGAAACCGGCGATCGAACAGACACCAGCACCGTTGACAGAGACTCCGATTGAGCCTCAACAATCTGTCGTTGAACCACCGGCAGCAGTTGTAGAAGAGTCCGGCTCTCCCTTCGATCAGTTACAAAGAACGCCAACCTCCGAGGAACCGGTAGTGCCTCCTGTCGAACCATTAACTCCTGAAACTCCAGAAGACGCATTTGCTCAGCTTGGAATCGCTCCAACGGTCAGCGAAGAAACGACCTCGCCAGATCCATTTGGCGCCGGTCCTTCTAGTGGCGATGATGTGTTTGGTTTAGGAGGCGTGGAGGCGCCTCAGCAGTCTTCATCAGAGGCAACTCCTTCATTTGAACAGACATCCCAGGTAGAGCAGGAATCTTCGTTTGAAGCGCTCCAACCACAGGATGAGTCACCGTTCGGAATTGGAACTCAGGAGGCGTCGCCGGTTGAGACGACCGTAACCGACCCCGGCGCTCCCTCAGAAGAAGAATCGTTCGAACAGTACGCGCAGCGGATGCGCGCAGAGCTGGCCGGAACAGAAGGATCAATGACACTTGACGACTACTTAGGTAGTGACGTTATGCCAGATGGCACAGAGTCGGTCCAGCCGTCAACAATGGAATTCGAGTCAACCCCATCTCCCGTATCCGAAGTAGAAATATCCGAATCACCGACGATGAGCGAAGCAATTCCTCCGCAAGCGGAAGAGAAGAATGAAATCGAAGAGATAGCCGAGAAGCTCCAAACGGCAAAAAAAATCACACCCATCATCAACCTTGCTGACAAAACAACGCGCACTGCGACGGAATCGGAAACGCCCGCGTCAACCGGATTTGTGACCCCGACGCTTGCCGAGATCTATGCGAAACAAGGATGGTATGATGACGCGATCAAGGCCTACAAGAGCTTGATGGTCACGAAACCGATGGAGAAAGAGAAGTTTGAAAAGCGGGTCAAAGAATTGGAAGAGCTGAAGGCGCAGCAGGCCAGTCAGACGTAAGACAGAAAGCCGGAATGGAAAAAGAAAACCCCGATCCAATCAATCGGTGTTTTTTATTTGTTGCTGAGACGAAAATTTACTTTATTGCGTTCACAAGTTTTGTCAGCTTCGATTTTTGGTTCGACGCTTTGTTCTTGTGAATAAGTCCCTTCGCAGCGAGTTGGTCGAGATACTTCACGGCCGTCTTCAAAACCGTTTCAGCTTTTTCCTTTTCAGTTGTCGAACGGACCCGCTTGATCAGGGTCTTCATCCGGGAAAGTTGTCCCTTGTTTCGCTCATGACGCCGCTTACTCTGACGGACGCGCTTCTCTGCTGATTTGTGTTGGGGCATTCAAATTCTCCTATCACTGTAAATTACGTAGTGGATTCAAGATAGCGAAGAATCCTCAGACTTACAAAGACTTTCTAGATTCAGGAGTGAGGTCGAGACTCGCTTTTCCTGGCGCCTTTGGACGTAGCATCGAAGCGACAACAGCCACGACAAGAATTCCCGCCACAACAGCAAGCGAAATACCGACCGGTATTTTGTACAAATCAACGATGAGCATTTTAACGCCCACAAAAGTTAGAACGACTGACAGGCCGAGCTTGAGATAGTGAAACAAGTCCATGATGCCGGCCAGCGCAAAGTAGAGCGCCCGCAACCCGAGAATCGCAAAGACGTTGGATGTGTAAACAATGAACGGATCGGTGGTGATGGCAAAGATCGCTGGGATCGAATCCACAGCGAACACCAAATCCGTTGTCTCCACTACGAGCAAGACCACGAAGAGGAGCGTGGCATATCTCTTTCCATCAATCTTCAGAAAGAACTTATCATCATGGTAACCGGCGGTGACGGGAATAATCTTCTTCAAGACTCGAACTGCCAAGTTGCGCTCCGGATGAACTTCGGCGTTCTCTTTCTGAATAGCCATTTTCACACCGGTGATGACAAGGAAGAGGCCAAAGATGTAGATCACCCAATGGAACTCGTCAAGCAGTGTCGTACCAATCAAGATCAACACTCCGCGCATGATGAGGGCGCCAAGAATCCCCCAGAAGAGAACCTTATGTTGATATTTTGGCGGGACCTTGAAATATGTGAAGATAAGAAGAAAGACAAACAGGTTATCAACGCTTAGTGATTTCTCGATAAGGTATCCGGTGAGGAACTCAAGCGCGGCAATCTTGCCTCGCCAGAAATAGACGACAACATTAAACATGAGCGAAAGGATGATCCAAACTGCGCTCCAGGTGAGAGCTTCTTTGATCGAGACCGCATGTGCTCGACGGTGGAAGACGCCCAGATCAATCGAAAGCATGATCAAGACAAGTGCGTTAAAACCAATCCACAAATAGAGTTCATCCACAGGGAAGCACCTTGAAGAAAATAAGAGGTTAGAAGAATGATTGATTAACGGATGTTACGCAGAAAGGAAAAGAAGAACTGTCATTCCCGCATGTTTTAGGCGGGAATCTATGAAGTGGATGCCCGATTCACCCCGTGAGATAGCCAAATGAAAACGAGAGGTCATGACGTTTGAACAATTATCTCACGGGGTAAAGGCATTCGGGCATGACATCCTTATTTTATGAGACATAATTTTGTGCTTGCGTAACATTAGTGATTAAGATACAAAAAAATCTGCACGCACACGACTAAAAAGTATAACTCCGGAATGAAAAGACAGTCACGATTGGCTGGATAGCACCATCCGGAGGAACGACCGAACCATGGCGGCGGTTGCTCCCCACACCTCATGCTCATCATAGCGAAAAAAGTAAACATCGTAGATGGTGCCGTTGCGCTCCATCTTTACGGTGCGTTCGTTCGTGGGATCAAGGAAGAAAGAAAGAGGAATCTGTAGAACGGCTTCAACCTCTTCAGGAGAAGGGTGAAGTGCCGGAATACTTTTCACGTATCCAATCACCGGGGTAATAATGAATCCAGTCGGAGTCCAGAAATCGTCGAACATACCGAGCACCTCCACCGCCGATGCCGTCAATCCCGTTTCTTCGGTTGTCTCGCGTAGCGCAGTTGCAACGATATCAACATCCTCGTCATCAACCGCCCCACCGGGAAAGGAAATCTGTCCTTTATGATGCTCAACGCGATCAGTTCGCTTGGTCAAGAGGAGCGACAGACCATTTCCGGTGGCGACGAACGGCATCAACACACCGGCCCGTGTCAACGCCGCGTCGTTCATTGTTTTTGGTGTGTAGCTTCGGAGAAAGTTTCGTATGGCATCAATCGTCATAACTTTTCCATGATCACAAATCCTGCCATTCTTTCTCCCGGCTTCCATTTCAAAACTCTGACTTCTGATCCCTGACGTCCGCTTTTCATATCTGTCCTAGCGCTTGTTCAAAATCTGCGACCAGGTCTTCAATTCCCTCCACTCCCACTGAAATGCGGATCATTCCCGGTGTTACGCCATGCTTCTTCAACTCTTCATCGCTCATGAAGATGTGCGATGAGTAAACGGGAATACTCACCAGCGTCTCGACTCCTCCGAGCGACATGGCATTGATCGCCACGCGAAGAGTATCGCATACCTTCACGGCTGCTTCGACCGGTGTCAGCTTCTTTGACGGCTTCACTTCAATGGTCACCATCCCGCCGTATCCGCTCATTTGTTTCCTTGCCATGGCATGGTGAGGATGCGAAGGAAGCCCGGGATATATGACGCGATTAACACATTTGTTTTTCTCGAGCGCCTTCGCCAACGCCATCGCATTTTCGTTTTGACGACGCACGCGAAGCTCAAATGTCTTCAGACTCCGATACAACAAGAACGCGGCAAACGGATCGGCGCACCCACCATAGTACTTTGCGGAGGTCTTCACTTTCTTGATGTACTCCGAGCTTCCCATCACCGCCCCTGACATAATATCGCTATGCCCCCCGAGATACTTCGTAGCGCTTTCAACCACGACATCCACACCAAGCGAGAACGGATCCTGGTTGAGGATGGAAGCAAACGTATTGTCAATCATCGTGTAGATCTTCCGGCTTGCGTGCTTCTCGGCAAAGCGAACGGTTCTCACGACCTTGTTGATATCCACAATGTCGAGTGTAGGATTTGTTGGAGTCTCGAAATACACAATGCTCGTTGCCGACGAAATCATCTTGCTGAGCGTCGTGAAATCTTCCGGATCAAAATAGCGAACATTGATCTTCATCTTCGGAAGCTCATCGCGGAAAAACCGGTACGTGCCACCGTAGAGGGCGGGCGAGCTGAGAATCTCTTCGCCCGACTTCGTAATGGCGAGGATCGCTGTTGAGATTGCCGCCATACCGGAAGCAAATAACGCCGCAGACTCGCATCCCTCCATCAGGGCAAGCTTCTCCTCAACGTCTTGCACGGTGGGATTGTGGTAGCGCGTGTACACGTAAACAGTTGGATCCCCTTTCGCATAACGAATGGCATCTTCAGACGACTCAAACCTATAGGTGGAGGTCTGATAGATGGGGAGCGAAACAGGTCCTTTGTGCGGATACAGCTTGTTTCCGTGAATGGCACGCGTAGCGAGCGAGACGTTCGTGGGTTTTGGTTTTTTGTGTTTCATAGTTGGAGATTGGATTTGGAGTTTCGCCGCCATAGAACCGGGACGGGAGTCCCGGCCAACAACTCAAACGCGCTTGTTTGGATGTTGTTGATCGGGTCTGTGACCCGACACATTAGCTCGGATGAAATTGCTCATATCATTGCTCATTGTCTCATCAAATTCGTTTCGAACAGTTTCAAGATTCTCTTATACTCATCCGCCCAACTTGTCGGTTCGCGGAAACCGTGATCTTCAACAGGATACACCGCAAGCTCCCAGTTCTCTTTTTTCAATTCGATCAAACGCTGCACGAGTCGCACAGCATCTTGAAAATGAACATTCACATCTACCATTCCATGGCAAATAAGGAGCGCGCCCTTGAGACCCTCTGCATGGTAAATGGGAGAGCTGCGACGATATGCGACAGAATCCTCTTGCGGGATGTTGAGAATGTTCGAAGTGTAGCCGTGGTTGTAGTGCGCCCA
>JANONN010000461.1:0-3383 GCA_031420835.1 Ignavibacteriales bacterium
TTTACTGGAAGCAAAACGGTGAAGGCTTGCCACACATCGTTATAAATCCCCGCCGAACGAATTTCTTCAAGGAAGATCTCGTCGGTCTCTCGAAGCAACCCAAGTTTCTCGCGCGTGATTTCTCCGATCACTCGCACGGCGAGGCCGGGACCCGGGAACGGATGGCGTTCAATCAGCTCCGACGGCAGTCCGAGCAATTTCCCCACATTTCGCACTTCATCTTTGAACAGTTCCCGAAACGGCTCGATAAGCTGGAACTGCATCTTCTCCGGCAATCCCCCAACGTTATGGTGAGTTTTGATCGTAGCGGAAGGACCTTTGAACGACATAGATTCGATCACGTCCGGATAGAGTGTCCCCTGCGCAAGGAACTTGAACTTCTGCCCAAGCTGCTTCGCCTTCTCTTCAAACGCGTCAATGAACGTCTTGCCGATAACCTTTCGCTTTTGCTCTGGATCCGCGACTCCCTTCAGGCGCTCAAGAAAAAGATCGCTTGCGTCAACGTACGTGAGATTGATGTGAAAAGTCTTGCGGAACGTCTCAATGACCTTTTCGCTTTCGTTCTTCCGCATCAGTCCATTGTTGATGTGGACACAGTGTAGTTGATCACCGATCGCTTTGCGTATCAACACCGCGGCAACGGATGAATCAACCCCACCGCTCAGCGCACACAGAACGTGGGCATCGCCGACGCAATCACGGATCTCTTTTGTCGTCTCCTCAATGAACGAAGCGGGCGTCCAATCTCCCTTCGCTCCGCAAATCCGGAAGACGAAGTTAGAGAGAATTTTCTTGCCGTCCGGCGTGTGCTGCACTTCAGGATGGAACTGAACTCCGTAGATTTTCTTTTTTGGATTTCGAATGGCACAGATGGGCGCGTTCTCCGAGTGTGCGATCGGCTCGAAGTCGGGCGGGAGGGAACTCAATGCATCGCCATGGCTCATCCAAACTGTGGTCGAACCGTCGAGGCCTGCCAGCAAGTCGTCACTCTTCTCAACTGTAAGTTGCGCTCTGCCGTATTCTCGACGCGCTGCTGTGTTGACCTTTCCACCCAACTGATGCGCGATCAGTTGAAGGCCATAACAAATTCCCAACACAGGAACTCCAAGCTCCAAAATCTCACTCCGAGAGTGTGGCGCACCGGACTCGTACACGCTCGACGGTCCGCCGGAGAGAATGATGCCCAGCGGGTTCAACTGCTTGATCTTCTCGATTGAGATATTAAAGGGGTGTAGTTCTGAATAAACGCCAAGCTCCCGGATTCGCCGCGCAATGAGCTGGGTGTACTGAGAGCCAAAGTCGAGGACGAGAAGAATTTCGGAATGACGCATGCGAGAATATAGAGAAATATCTTAGGCTTTCAAATTGCTAGCTGATGTTACGCAAAAGTTCCGTTTCCCTTATTGCGAAGCCATGAATGACTTCGCTACAACGAACAAAGAATCATGAATGATTCTGATGTTAGCCCGATTTATCGGGATTCTTTCGTCGGAGCGAGACTATTTATGGTCTCGCGATAAATGAGTGTTATGTCGTTCCTCAAGTGAAATATGTATCTTTGCGTTACATCAGTTACTCATCAAGAACCCTCGAACGGACTTGAAGATTTCACAGATTTGTCAAGATTGTCTCACGCCATGTTCACCATTCGAAGGAACTTCTTCGCTCAGTAATTGTGTTGAAGACATGACACTGTCATGCGAATCATTTCTTTTCTTTTCACAACCTTCATTCTACAAGGAATCATTATGGCCCAACACGAGAAGGCAACCTTCGGCGCTGGATGCTTCTGGTGTGTAGAAGCAGTGTTCGAGCGACTCCCCGGCGTTAAATCCGTCGTGGCAGGATACGCCGGAGGACAGAAAACAAATCCGACGTACGAAGAGGTGTGTTCTGGAAAAACCGGCCACGCGGAGGTCGCGCAGATCAGTTACGACCCCACAAAGATCGGTTACAACGATCTTCTCGATTGGTTTTGGAAAGCACACGATCCAACAACGCTCAACAGACAAGGGGGAGATTCGGGAACTCAGTACCGTTCGGCAATCTTCTATCATACCGAGGAACAAAAGGAGGAAGCTCTCCGATCAAAGCGGGATGCGCAGAAAGATTTCAGAGACCCCATCGTCACGGTGATTCAACCGCTTGATGTCTTCTACCCCGCAGAGAATTATCATCAAGACTATTTCCGCAACAACCCAAACGCTCCGTACTGCCAGTTCGTCATTCGACCAAAGTTGAAGAAGCTGAATCTAGAGTAAGCAAGGCGGAAAAGTGAAAGAGAGAGAATTTAGGAAGGCCGCAAGGAAGTTGTTGGCTGTGTACTATTTTGGGGATACATTTCCATCACCTTTTCTCATAGACTCGTTTCATCGTTCTGTGTTGCCTCCAAATCTCACATACAATTCAAACAGCAAGACCGGAACTGAAAAGATAATGATAGCTGACACAAATGCAGTTCCGTTGACTCGTTCCAATACCCACCAGTATGTAAAGGAGAACATTCCGTTCCAATGCAGCAGGAAGAAGAACGGAAAAATCGCAATCAATATTGGGTAGAAGGCAGCCCTCTTTTTCTTCATTTTATCCCTTTCTAAGAGTTCATCTAACTCCATCCGCAATGCTGGCAGCCATGACGCCTAACGTCTGGCGTAACCACGCAGTCCCGCTTGACGCCTACTGAACGATTCTATCTATTCCGAGCCGCGGCAAGCGGGATTGAGCGACTACAACTGATTCTTTTACTGCGCTTCAACTGAGCCATATCAACAAAGGGAGCGTCGTGGTTACGCCTGTTATGCGAAGATTGGATGAGTGGCATTTGAATCAACGATGCCTCCAAGCGTTCCAGAAGGGAAAGCCGTTTTCTTCTCGGAGTTTTAAGATTGCATTACCCTTAGTTACCTCTGTGGCAACAATGACCGGGTTTTTGACAAACAAGATCCTGGAGCCCTTGACTTCTACAGTATCTTTTGGTTCAATGGTCAAATCTTGGTTGACAAGATACCAGCCCGGACCCAGATGTACGGATAGTTCCTCTTTTTCTGTTTTTACGAGCAGCTGTACACCGTAGGACATCCCTTTGATGGGAGTCACTCTAGTGATCGAGAGAACTTGTCCCTTGAGGGTTTCCGTTGATTTGCTGTCAAACATTTTATGATACTGGGTTCCTATCCCCCAACCGCCACTTCCTCTGTATTTGATTACCCCTTGAGCAAGGGATTCTGGGGCGAGAAGAACATAAAGAGTCATAACTGCCCATAGCAAAGCACCGACCTTTCTCATCGCGATCTCCTTTCTTAGAAGTGAATTAACGAATCCAATTTTCGCCTAACGTTTAGCAAAACACCGCAGTGCTTTTTGCCGCTATCGAACGATGCGCC
>JANONN010000462.1:0-3732 GCA_031420835.1 Ignavibacteriales bacterium
ATTGCCGGATCGCATTGAAGGGCATGCAACTGGGCAACGAGACATTCTTCGAGGCTGCGCGCTGCAATTCCTGGTGGATCAAGATGTTGAACTCTCTTAAGAACCCTTTCCGCTTTCTCAATGTCCAGTTGTAACCCGTAGCTGAGGTTAAGATCCTGAACGATAAGAGCTACTTCACGCCGAAGATACCCATCTTCATCAACGTTACCGATGATCTCTTCGGCAAGAAGGATTTCGTGTTCATCCACTTCGAGGAATCGAATCTGGGAGAGGAGGCGTTCGGAGAGCGGGATGGCGGAAGGAAGCGGAGACTCGTATGTTTCATCGTCACCGGATCTGGCAACTCTTTCCGGACTTTTGTAGCCCTCTAGGTCATCTTTCATGTAATCGTCAAGCGTGTAATCCTCCTCACCATTGGAGTTTTCATTTTCTTGCGAGTCATCCGAAGACTCTTCCAAACTCTGTTCGGGAGTTTCTTCCAATTCGAGCATGGGGTTAAGTTCAAGTTCAGTCTTGATGCGCTGCTCAAGTAAAAGGTTTGGAAGTTGGAGCAGCTTGAGGTACTGAACCTGCTGGGGGGTAAGCTTGAGGCCGAGCCGAAGTTGTTGCTGGAGGTTGATCATCCCTTCAATCCCATCGGGTACTTTCTAAGTCGCAGTTGTAGCGATTTGTTGCTCCTTCAAGAATTCGTCATACCACTCTTGGCCGAACGCACGAATGAGGGGCTCTTCAAGAAACTTGGAGAGTGGAATCTTTAAGTGCCTACCGTTCGCCAATGCCGGATCGCATTCGGGGATGGGTTCGTATCGAATTGTTTTCGATCCGCCGTCAACACGAATGGGAAACAGATGACACGAGAGTGGCTTTCTCCATTTCGTCTCCCCTTTGAGATACGCCTTTTCAAACGAACATTTGGCGATTTCACCCTCATAATAGACGTACGCGCAAGCTCGATTATCCACACACGGTGTCACATAGCCGGAAAATCGACTGTCAACAAGCCCCCGCTCTTCGATCGCTTGAAGATGCTTGACTGAAAGATATTTTTGAACTTGTGGAAAAGCCTTTTCAATTTCAGCTATCTCTTCAGGAAGAAGTGGAGCGCCCAATCCACCCGGCATTGTGCAACAGGCTCCTTTGCATTGGCCCAGATTGCACGCAAAATGAATTTCCCGAATGGGCGGGTCGAGAGTAATTTCCTGTATAACGGTCATAACAGCGAATGAAGTATAAAGAAAAATCGCCCAAGAGGAAAGGCTATAAGGGCAGCTATTTGTCGAGATTTGGGAGAGCTTATCATATACGCATCAAGAAAACTTCGCATGCATTGATTGAAGTCGAGAGAATGTGCGTCACCGTGTTTGACGGTTCCATCAGATTTCTACCCCCGAGAAGTTTCTCAGCCAAGATTCTCTCCTGGCGGAAGAGCCAACCTGCAACCTTTCGAGTGTTTAGCCAGCGGTTATGCGATTTTTCGAAATCGAGAATTCTTAGTTGTAAAGCCGCTTTGAAAATAGCCATATATTCATCTGCGGTGGTTCACCCCGTGAGATAGAATGCCTTCATCATTAGTTACTCTGTAAAACATATATCTCACGGGGTAAATCCCGGATTCATGACCGCTTCTGTGTTGAGTTTTTCTCTCCTTCGGTTTATCTTTTTTCCGCAATCTCACTTCTTCCTTTGGACGCACTGTTTAGTTCTGTTAAGACCGTCGCAACGCTTTGATTTCAGTTGCATGAACGCTTCGCATTATGTAGATTACCGTCGCAGTTTCTTTCCTAAACTCAACTCGCCCAACTTGCGTCGTTCAACCAAACAGAGGCCACCTATGGGAAACAACAACCCTTCTTCTGGCGTCTTCTCCGAGCCTACTACCCTAAATGAATTGCTCGCTTATAGCGCTTCTCACTTCCCCCATCCTGATATGCTCAAAGGCAAGCGGGAAGGGGTGTGGCATAGTTACTCTTCAGCCGAAGTTGAGAACCTGGTGAAGAGGAGAGCGCTCGGTTTGTATCACCTTGGCGTTCGAACCGGCGATCGCGTTGCGCTGCTTGCGGAGAATTCGCCCGAATGGGTCATCTCAGATTATGCGATCCTCGCTTGTGGCGCTATCACGGTCCCAATCTACACAACTCAGGTTGCATCACAGGTCGAATTCATCCTTCAAAACGCTGAAGTGAACACCTTGCTCATTTCAAGCGCAGCGCTCTTCAATCGCGTGCGGTCCATCCTCAATAACGTTTCGCTCAACCACATTGTTATCTTTTCTCCTTTTGAACAAGGTGAAAACTTTGTTCCGCTCGCAGATGTGGAACGGTTTGGTGAAGAACTTGAGCAACGACAACAAAACCTCTACGATACGCTTCGGTCAGTGAAACCGGAAGACACCGCGACGCTCATCTATACATCAGGTACGACCGGCATGCCAAAAGGGGTCGTGCTCACGCACAAGAACTTGCTCTCCAATGCAATCGATTCCAGCAGCGTAATTGATTTGGACCCTGAGGGCGACCAAGTGCTCTCCTTCTTGCCGCTCACTCACATTCTCGAGCGGACGATGATCAATATTTATCTTTATCGGGGACTTCCTATTTCTTTCGCTGAGTCTATCGAGAAGCTTGCAGAGAATTTACTCGATATCCGCCCGACCGCGATGGCCACCGTCCCGCGCATGTTGGAAAAAATCTATGACAAAATTTTGACACGCGGAATGGAACTGAGCGGCTTAAAACGAAAACTTTTTGATTGGTCATTGCGGATCGGAGCGCAGTACGATCCGGAAGGCTCACCATCGTTGTGGTATCGGATTCAGCATGCGATTGTTTCAGCCCTTGTCTTTTCAAAATGGCGCGCCGCTGTGGGTGGTCATGCACGAGTCTTTATCTCGGGAGGAGCGGCTCTTGCGCCCAACGTCCAGCGTCTTTTCCTTGCAGCCGGAATACCCATTTATCAAGGCTATGGATTGACCGAAACATCACCGGTCATTGCAGTCAATACTGTCAACCGCAACCGGCTTGGCTGTGTCGGCCATCCGATTCCGAATGTGCTGGTGAAAATTGCGGATGACGGTGAAATTCTAATGCAAGGTCCCGGCGTCATGAAAGGGTTCTATAAATCGCCTGAAGCTACCGCCGCGGTGTTCGAGAACGGATGGTTCAAAACGGGAGACATCGGTTATCTTGATAAGGACGGTTTTCTCTTCATCACCGATCGCAAGAAAGATATGTTTAAGAAGAGCACGGGGAAATTTGTCGTTCCCGGGCCGATCGAGGGTAACCTATGTGCCAGCCGGTACGTAGAAAACGCCACTGTATTAGGGGAAGGGAGAAAGTTTGCCATCGCCATCCTCTTCCCGAATTTTCAGAACCTGACTGCGTGGGCAAAGGATCAACAGATCACGCACCAGTCAAACGCTGAATTGGTGCGACACCCTCAGGCTCAACAGCTTTATGAACGGGAAGTGGCGGAGACCAATAAAGGACTCAATAAATGGGAGCGGATCGTCAAATTCATCATTAGCGACCATTCGCTCAGTATTGAAGAAGGATTATTGACCCCAACCATGAAAGTGCGGAGGCGAGAAGTCGAAAAGAGATTCTGCGAAACGATTGACGCCTTATACGCACAATATGAACACATCGAAGTCCATGAAGAGTGAATTCGGAGGTCTGGATGAATTACCAAATTCGTAAAGCAGCGATCCTCGGTGCCGGCGTGATGGGCGCCCGC
>JANONN010000463.1:0-2351 GCA_031420835.1 Ignavibacteriales bacterium
GTCACGCCGAGATTGTAGAACAGAACTGAGTAGATATCCGCAACATCCTCGATCTGTTTCGTCGTATTGCTGGCTCCGTGTCCCGACTTCGTTTGAATGCGAACGAGCACCGGATTCTCTCCCCGCTGCTTCTCCTGAATCGCCGCAGCATACTTGAGCGAATGTGCCGGCACCACCCGATCATCATGATCGGCCGTGGTAACGAGCGTGGCAGGATATTTTAGCTCGCGAATATTGTGGAGGGGCGAATACGCATACAGCGCCTTGAACTGCTCTTCGTTATCGCTGGAACCGTAATCGGGAATCCAGTTCCAACCAATCGTGAACTTATGGAATCGCAGCATATCCATCACTCCTACCTGTGGAATGGCAACCTTGACCAACTCCGGGCGCTGATTGATCACCGCTCCAACCAACAATCCGCCATTGGAAGCCCCTTGGATCGCGAGCTTCTCTGAGGAAGTGTACTTGTTCGCGATCAACCACTCCGCCGCCGCGATAAAATCGTCAAACACATTCTGTTTGTTCAGCTTCGTCCCTGCCTGATGCCATGTCTTTCCGTATTCGCCGCCACCGCGAATATTTGCCGACGCATAAATGAATCCCTGCTCAAGTAACGCAAGTCGCAAAGAGTTGAATGACGGCGCGGTCGTAACATTAAACCCGCCATAGCCATACAGCAGGGTTGGATTGTTTCCATCAAGTCGCAGACCTTTCTTATGCACGAGGAACATCGGAATGCGAGTTCCATCCTTACTGTTGTAGAAGACCTGCTTGGTTTCATACGCGGTCGGATCAAAACCGGGAATCTCCGGCGAACGAAACATGCTCGATATCTTTGTTGCAACGTCGTACCGGTAGATCGTAGGTGGGAAGATGAACGATGTGAATGTGTAGAACACAAACTTCTCGTCACGTTCTCCGCCGAAACCACCTGCACTGCCGAGCGTGGGGAGTTGCACTTCGTTCTCGAATACACCGTCGAGATTATGCACATACACTCGCGACGTTACATCTTTGAGGTATCGAACAAAAATCTTTCCTCCTGCAACCGAAACCGATTGCAGCGGCTCGGTCTTTTCCGGTAGGATTGTTTTCCAGTTCTTCTCATCGGGATTTTTCGAATCTACCGAAACGACTTTCTCGTTTGGTGCGTTCTTGTTTGTTCGGACAAGAAACTTGTCCCCGATGTTCTCCATCACGCTGTAGGAATCGTCTCCAATTGTGGCGATGAGCGGCGTAAAGGATATGCTCTTTGCTGTCGCATCCCGGAAGAACAAAGCATTTCCATTCTTCCCTTTGCCCCGCTCCGAGACATAGAGAATCGCAAACCTCTCGTCCTCGGTGGTGCTCACCGTGTGGAAGCGTTCAGGATTCGCCGCGTCCTCATAGACAAGCTCGTCCTTCGATTGCGGCGTTCCGATCTTGTGATGGTAGACTTTATGATTCACGTTCTTTGACGTAAGTTCTTTCCCTTGTTCCGGCGCGTCATAACGACTGTAGAAGAAGCCGTTCCCTTGCCATGCGATGCCAGAGACCTTCACCCATTTGAGTGTGTCCGGGAGAGTTGATTTCGTTTGCATCACCATCGTGCATAGTTCGAGCCAATCGGAACCGCCGCGTGAAATGCTATAAGTGGCTTGTGAGCCATCCTTCGAAAGAACAAACGAGCCGAGCCGTGTGGTGCCGTCCGGCGAGAATGTGTTAGGATCCAACACAACTTCCAGAGTTCCGTCCAATCCCTTTTGACGATACAACACGCTCTGGTTTTGCAGACCCTCGTTCTTGGAGAAGTAAAAGTACTCTCCTTTGCGAAACGGAGTGGAGTATTTCGGATAGTCGAAGAGCTTCTCGAGCCGCTCCTTCAATTTCTGGCGATACGGAATTTGCTCGAGATACCCGAACGTCACTTTGTTCTGCGCCTCGATCCATTCCGTTCGTTCCGCCGATTTCTCATCTTCAAGCCAGCGATACGGATCGGCGACCTTTACGCCAAAGTAAGTGTCAACGACATCACCTTTCTTTGTCGTTGGGTATTTCAGGCTCTGGGCATTCAGAGGCATGAAGAACGCAAGCACGAAAAAGAGAATGCTCAGGCTTACGCGGGCACTTGTTGTGGTTTTCATTGATAGATCTCCTTTACTAAATGGACCGCACGATTGCGGATATAGTTGTTTTGTTCTTTCCCAATTTGTTGTTTCAATGCGTTGATGGTTCCCTCATCAAATTTGGTCCCATCCAATTTTGCCAATTCTAATGCATTAATGGCGGCAACACGGATGCCGGAGTTGGCATCGTTGGCGATGACATACAATAATGCATCACGAATATCATTATCGAATGTATATTGC
>JANONN010000464.1:0-3270 GCA_031420835.1 Ignavibacteriales bacterium
CGTTCTGGAACCCCTTCCCATCATTATCGTAGCGATACCATTCCCATGCATTTTCACCGTCTAAAATCACGGTTACCAATCGATCCGGTTCATGGTCTTGAGGGACATAGCTCAAGACATGGCGAACAAAATCATCTGCAGCGTCTTCCCCATGAGAATGCTGGTAGGCAAACCCGATCTTGTCTGATAACTCCGTATCACGGAAAACGACAGCAATTGAGTCCTTCGAACCATGATCACCCGTGACGGCATATGGTTGCCATTTCGGGAGGTTTCCGGGCTTTGAACGCGTAAGGATCTTCTCATCGGTCGCAAGCCACCGGATACCGTGCTTCGTGAAAACCGGTACGATGTCATGCGCGACAGAGCCCTCTGCAGGCCACATTCCCGTCGGCAGTTGCCCGAACATCTCTTGATAATATGCTACCGCCTTCTCGACCTGTGCCTCAGCATCTTCGGGAAAATTGAATCGCGCGGGCATCGGATCGCGCGGCTGGCACAGTTTTGCCAGATCAGAATCGTAAAGAAGAGGAAGGATCGGATGGTAAAAAGGCGTTGTAACGACCTCGACTTGCCCCTTAAAGCTTGTGGAGTGATACATCATTTTCTTGTGAAGGGGAATGATGTTCGAGAGAACCTTGTAAGCTTCTACAACGATACGATTGCAGTCATCCTCCGTAACTACTTTATGAAGGCTGTAGGTGCCATCTTCGTTCCTTCCGACCATATCGCTGAGATCGATCACGACGCCGTTTGTCAGTTTGTTTCGACCCTCAAGAAAATCAGGGTCGAAGTGAGCAAGAAAGAACCAGAACTTGATCTCGCGAAGTTGCTGCTCGGAAAATGAGGCACCTTTTGTACGGTTGAATTCATCGCGAAGCATCCTGTACTGTGGGAATCGTCCGATCATCACTTCACTGATCCCAAACGCATTCCATGCATTGTGCAAAAGATGCTGAAGATCAGTCTTGTTAAATTGTGATGTCGGTTTTAGAGCAAGATCGATCCAGGGATCGGTGTGCCCTTTGTATTTGGCCAGAAACTTCTTTTCGTTGATTCGGTTCTTAGGAATATCCACGAACGGCTCGAGCCTGTTGACATAGTATTCCTGAATCTGGAAGAGCAATGACGATGTGAGATTAACAGTACAATGGATATTGGGGAAGCCCGCAATCACCGAGACCATATCATAGTAGTCTTTCGTGCCGTGCGTTCGAACCCACGCACCTTTGAGTTGATCTGTTGCGGGGTCGAGGTATAACGGTTGGTGCTGATGCCAGATAATATTCAAGTATAAGGTCTTACCAGTTTTCGGATATTGGTCACTCATCTGTTAAGCTAACTCCTGAAATTTTTCAAATACTGTATTTCTTAACTATCCAGTCGGGAATGGTTTCAGATCGACCGGTCTTCAAGCTCACCATGGTGTACAGAAAATACCCGTCGCAACAATGCTTACCGTTGTCCTTGCGGAGAATTTCAAAGTGGACATTCACTCCGTCCCGGAGCAATGTATCAATCCACGTCCTGACGACGAAGCGATCCCCCAACCCAAGCGGACGTTTGTAATCCACGTGCGCCGTTCGAACCACCCAGCCAAATCCTATCTTTATGAACTCTTCCATCGGCATCTTGTAGCATCGTTCCATTTGATCGTAGCGAGCCGCGAGCACATAATCGAAGTACTTGCTATTGTGGACGTGCTGGTTCATGTCGATGTCATCCGGACGAACTTGCAGCTCAGTCTCGAATTTCGAATGTACGTTCACGTCCACTTAGTCATAATAATATCCGAGAACGATGCACATTTCATCTTCGCTCGTCAGTCCAAAGCGAATGGTTCTATCTGTCTCATTATTGTAAGTCGCTTCGATTCGATATCCCGAACCGGGCGCAATTTCGATGAGACGCGGGAAAGCCGTATTCGGGAAACGCACATTTGGTGGATGATCCCATGAGGAGTTTTCATACACTAGGGTTCCGGAATATGATCCCCCCACAAGGAAAATCTTGAATGACTCACCCCGTTTATGCGTGTGGGACGACAGCATGAATATCTTTACGGCTTTCGAAAATGTCGTCGTTCGGGTCACTGTGGTTTTCTGATTTGGATCAATGCGAAAACCGACATAGTTGTCAAAGATCGGTTTGGCGATCCTCATACTATCGTTTTTCGGAACAGTGTGGAGATTCACGTAGACTTCTCCCGTGAGAAGCCCTGTACCCTTGTTCACGTAGTGTGAGTTCAGGTCGAAACCTTGCGCTGGATAGATTGGCATCACCACTTGGGAAGGAAGTTCGTACGAGAGCAATGGTGTTTGAGTGCCCATCATGTATTCCCTACCCACTCGAAAAATCTCCTGCGAAACAGATTCGTGAAGATCCCGGACAACCCCCTCCGCGAGATCCGTCCCCAAGTACTTGTAAAGAATGAAGTGATGACTACTCTCCCGCATTTTGATTTCCACTTTTGAGACATACAGGGTCTCTTGCGTTGTCAGCCGTTGATAAACGAAGATCTCTCGTTCTTTGGCGGGATCAATGATGTAAGGACGCAATTGTAGTTGGATGCCAGTATTTGGTGGGAGTGGTGGAACAAACGTATCGTTTTGAACGATTGGATCTTTCAACAGGCGAACGTCAGCAACGATTCCATCTTTCGGTGCGCCTGCTGTAATCCATTGACGAACGAACTCCCTATAGTTTGACGACATCAGCTTCGAACTTCCGAGTGGCATTCGTTCGCCGTACCCGCCCTTAAGCTTATCGTCGATCTTAAGGAAGAGAAAGCTGCTATCCGGCCTGCCCGGCTTTATTCTCAAAAGGCCGTCATTCCTTGCAAAAGAATTTGTCGGACTAACAGCGATGAGATTTTCAAATGATACGTTCTGAGAGAGATCAAGGCCGCCACTGCGGCTCGTGGAATTATGGCAACCGGATGATGAACATTGCTGATTTAGAATGACACTTTGGAGGACGGAAAACGTTGGCTGGGAAGCGATATCCGGCGGCGAAACAGGGGATTCTTTCCGACATCCCAAAAGAATCATTAGAAACAGACTGAGGAATACAAGCGATTTTCTCATATTGGACACGAAGATAAAAAACAATTGGAGAAGAATCCCAATAAACAAGAAGCGTCCCGCTTAACAGCAGCGGGACGCATTGGCAGGAAAAAGGCTTGTGTTACCTAATTCCGAGCACCGCTACTTTCGCGGCTTTTGCAACGCGGAATTTCAGCACGGTCTTGGCTGGAATATGGATCTGTTC
>JANONN010000465.1:0-1801 GCA_031420835.1 Ignavibacteriales bacterium
TGATCATGATGAACACGACCGGCACCGCCATGAACGTGTTATGCTTAGAACGCATCCGTGCCGCTTCGCCCAGGGTAAGATCAGGTTCCCTCTTTTCTTGTAATGCCACAACCATCCGTTTTTGGGCGGGGATAATCAGAAACCAAACGTTGGCGGTCATGATCGTTCCAAGCATAGCGCCCACATGAATGTATGCCGGACGCCCTTCCATGACGTTGGTGAGAAGGAAGATCGCTCCAACAAGAAGAGCGTAGGAGACGATCGTTCCCATCACTTCATGCTGGCCAAGTTTTGATCGCCAGAGAAGATCATATACTGGCCACGCAATGAGGAGTGAAGCTATCCCCGTGACAATAGCAACGTTTTCTCCGGCGTTTGCTCCGACCATCAATCCCCCCATGTAATAGACTGTAATGAGGAGAACGATTCCGCTCAACCAGGTCACCGCCGCTTCCCATTTGAACCAATGGAGTTTGTGCGGCGTCAGTTGAGGCTTCTTTTGCTTCCCCACAAGGTAGAACCCGCCGCTGTGGACCATCCACACATGGTCGTCGGATTTCTTGTTTACGGTTGAGTTCATCATCTCGGTGAAGCGCCCGTCAAGCCATGTGAAGAAGTATGTTTGTCCCACCCACATGATGCCCGCGAAGACATGAACCCACCGTGCCGCAAGGTTAATCCACTCGCTCCAATCAAACTCCATAGAAACCTCCTTTGGAATGCGGATTGTAGATTGCCGAATATGCGCTTTATGCATCCCGCTGTTTTCTAGCGGGGCGGAATAGGAAATGTAAAATGATCCTTATCATTCCGCACTCTGCATTCCGAATTCTGCATTTGGTCAACTTCCCCGATACGTTGAATAACCAAACGGACTGAGCAGTAGCGGAATATGATAGTGCGCGCTCGAGTCGTTCACTTCAAACACAACCGGAATGTAAGGGTAGAATGACGAAGCGTTTCGTTCATTCAAGTATCTTCCGGCTTCAAACGTTAAACGGTACACACCGAGTGCGAGCCGTGAATCTGCAGTCAAGAGATTCATGATGCGCCCATCAGCATCGGTTACGCCGCTTGCGAGCTCGCGCCATCCTTCTAATTCGTAGTACAGTTCAAGCGTGACCTTCACGTTGGTTGCGGGCGTTCCTGTGGAAGTATCAAGCACATGGGTTGTAATAGGGCTTTTCATAGGGGTTTCCCCTTTGATCGAGGCTTTTTGTCGGGCTTTGTAATTTGCGCGCGAACACGGTTACCGGAGTTTTCATAGTGAAGTGAAAGACTAAAATTCGCGATCGCGATGCCGCGCCCGTGGTTATCGAACACTCGCTTCTCATCCATCGTCAAAAAACGCTGGTAGTCGAAGCCATTCCCCTGGTCTTCGATGATGAGTGTAAGAGCATCGGGAGAGTTCGTGAGATTCACCTTCACGGTTTTATCACCATGTTCCGGCAGTCGAACTCGACGATTGACTTCTTGAATCCATGTCCCTTGCTCAACGAGCCGGGTCTTCTCGTCATAGGTGATGCCGAGATTGCCGTGTTCAACAGCGTTCGTGAACAACTCCGAAATGCCAATCACACTTTCCGGATTTGGAGAAGCGTTTGCGATTCGAAGGGCGAGATATTCTCCCTCTTCAACGGTGCGGAAATGGAAGTCCCCTTTCAGCAAGAAGCGATACGGGTTTTCGCTCTCTTTGATCTTTTGCAACAAGGAGCGCGTGTGGTTGTAATCATCGACGGCAGCCTTGACGATGGCAGCCATGTCCGACGGCATGGTGATAGTGACGCGCTCGATGTTGGAC
>JANONN010000466.1:0-2504 GCA_031420835.1 Ignavibacteriales bacterium
CGGACTCTGCCAAAAGTGCTTCTGCATGACCATCTGGACGGAGGGCTCAGGCCTCAGACAGTCATTGAGTTGGCAAAGGAATCGAAATACAATAAACTTCCGACGCAGGATCCGGACGACTTGGCCAAATGGTTTTACCGGGGTGCGACGCGAGGCAGCCTGCCGCTCTTTCTCGAGGGATTCGAACACACGTGCGGTGTCATGCAGACCGAGGAGTCACTGGAGCGGGTTGCGTATGAGATGATGGAGGACATGAAGCGGGACGGCGTCGTGTATGTGGAAACGCGTTTTGCTCCGGTCTTTCACACATCCAAAGGTCTTCACCTTGAAACCGTTGCGAAGTCGGTGCTCAAGGGATTGGAGCGGGGCAAAAAGGATTTCGGAGTTCAGTACGGACTCATTCTGTGCGCCATGAGAAACATGGACCCTTCGCTTTCACAGGAGATCGCCGAGCTTGCCGTGGATCTCAGGAAGCAAGGTGTGGTAGGTTTCGACCTCGCAGGGGAGGAGGGAGGGTTTCCGCCCAAGAAACATATCGATGCGTTTCATTATATCCAGCGCGAGAACTTTAACATCACCGTTCACGCCGGCGAAGCGTTCGGCAAGGAATCCATCTGGCAGGCGATCCAGTGGTGCGGTGCCCACAGAATCGGCCACGCGACGAGACTTATCGAAGACATGCGCGTCAAAGACGGAGAGGTTCTCAGTATGGGGGCGCTGGCCCAGTATGTTTTGGACAAACGCATTCCGCTCGAAATCTGCCTGACGAGCAATGTGCATACGGGCGCCGTAAAGAATATCGAGAAGCATCCGTTTGCTCTCTTCTATCGCTACAAGTTCCGTCTCAGTCTCAACACGGATGACCGGCTCATGAGCAACATCACTCTCACCGATGAGTACCATACGGCCGCAGAGGCGTTTGGGCTGAAGGTCGAAGACCTCGAAAAACTGACCATCAATGCGATGAAAAGCGCGTTCATTCCGTACAAGCAACGCATCGCCATCATTTATGACATCCTGAAGCCGGGCTACGCGAAAGCCAAGGAGAGACTGAAGAAAGAAAAGAAGTCAAGTTGACCGCTTTTGTTTCGTGGAAACCGTTAAAACGGTTTAGATTTCAACTTATATGTTGTCATACCCACGACTTACCTGCCCGCAGCAGGCGGGAGTCGTGGGTATGTGAAACAAAAACCCAACATCGGCAGTCGTTTTAACGACTTATTAAGACTGGTCAAGTTGAAAAAGAAACAAAGCGAAGAACGGAGGAGTTATGAACCCTCAACACGTCCATTGGCTGGGCCATGCCTCGTTCCGAATCGAGGATGGGGCGACGCAAATATACATCGATCCATGGAAACTTCCTGCCAACACTCCCAAAGCGGATGTCATTTTCATCACCCACGCGCACTACGATCATTTTTCACCCGAGGATATTGCAAAAATCAGGAAAGAAAGCACGGCATTCTTTGCGCCGAAGGACGTCGGGTATCAACTGGAAGGCAATGTTATTTCCGTCGTGCCCGGTCAGTCGTACAATCTTGGCGATTTACGGGTGAAAACAGTGCATGCGTACAACCTCGGGAAACAGTTCCATCCGAAGCAGAACAATTGGGTAGGGTACCTGATTACGCTTTCAACGGGGCAGAAAATCTACCATAGCGGAGACACGGATTTCACCCCGGAAATGCGGACCGTTGTGACGGATTTCGCCCTCCTGCCGTGCGGCGGCACGTACACCATGAGCGGAAAAGAAGCCGCCGAGGCGGCAAACGTGTTCAAACCGCAGACGCTCATTCCCATGCATTGGGGTGATATCGTCGGAACGAGGAAGGACGCTGAAGAAGTTCAGAAGAGTTTCGTGGGAGAAACTGTCATCAAATCGCCTGAGTGATGAACAATGAGGGAACACATTACCTTAACGATCTACTCAGAAACAGATCAAGCTACAACCGAACTTGATTTTAAAATCGACTGGAGTATTTCAGGAATATCGAGAAGACTTCGGATTCTCGCCGAGGCTCATGAGAATTGGTCTTGATTAACCGATTCAAAAGAATTATCATCGTAAGAGCATGAGCCAGATTTCAACTATTGAATGGACTGATTCCACTTGGAATCCCGTCACGGGATGCGACAAGGTCAGTCCCGGGTGTAAGAACTGCTATGCCGAGACGTTTGCAGAAAGATTTCGCGGAGTCCCCGGTCATCCGTATGAGCAGGGGTTCGATCTTCGTCTATGGCCGGACCGACTTGAGCTGCCGTTGAAATGGAAAGAGCCCCGGAGGATATTCGTGAACTCCATGTCCGACCTGTTTCACGAACGGATTCCTGATGAGTTTATTCAGAAGATATTCGATGTAATGATTCAGGCAGATCATCATATCTTTCAAGTTCTAACTAAACGGTCCAGACGACTCATGACATGGACCCGAGAGCGTTATCGTTCTCGTAAGGAACGATCGGCAAAACCGCTTCTACCAAAGCACATCTGGCTGGGTGTTTCC
>JANONN010000467.1:0-1508 GCA_031420835.1 Ignavibacteriales bacterium
AAACACAGCAATGGCGTGTATCGTCGTTTTATAAGAGCGCTGTCCAAGCTTTCACCTGCTTACATTGTAACGACTAATGTTGATGAGGCGCTGGAATATAGCCTGCCCGAACTAATAACCGTTCAGCGTTCTGACATCGAACGCCTTCCACAGTTACTTCATCAACGAAAATCATTTATCTGCAAACTTCATGGCTCGGCCAGCTCAGTTGAAACCATGATTTTTTCGAAAAGTGACTATGAAGCTATTCAACAGAATGATTTCTATCAGGATGCAGTCCGATCAATACTCACAAATGCTACCGTGCTGTTTCTTGGCTACGGCTTGCGAGACGAATACTTATTTCGAAGCCTCGAAAAAAGTTCAGCCGAACGTCCGCTATTTGGAACTGGACCTCACTTCATCATAACATCTGAAGACCGAATCGGTCTTCCAGCAACTGTACGGCGCATACGCTATGTTGCAGAAGTAGCAGACCACCGAGATGCACTTCAGGCTTTAGAGGTATTAGTCGACTTCGACCCTAATCAAACCGTCTCGGCGTTAAACCATGATGCGGTTTCAACGAACTCCCACAAAAGCCTTTATTTCATTGCCGACCTTATTCCCCCAGGAACAGTAACCACTTCTCAAACAATGCTCATCACGTCACAATTTGGATCTACCCACCAGGTGATTGTTGGGGAAGGGTATGTTAACGGTGAGGTTGAGCTTTATAACTATTCAGCTCTCCATGACATTGTTGTTGGATTGATCTGTTTCGATATCGTTTGTATATCAATAGATCATTTATCTCAGGTACATGATCTTCTTGGCTCCGAAGCATTCTGGATTTTTGTCAGGAGCGGTTCTCTTCGCTTGGTAATACCCCCATCTACTCCTGCGATCACCTTCCCTGACGAACAAGCACCTGTCGGCTATCTGAGTACGTTTCACCCTGCCACAATTACCAGCGCAACCAATGAGCCCGGTTTGATGGGTATATCTGAACGCATCCGTAAGCAAATCTTGCCTGTGACTGGTAAGGAAAATGAAGCTGAGGAGCTCATTCAGTTTCTTGCGTCGTCTGTCCTTGATGGAATAACAGGATATGATCTATCGAATTCTCTCGCAGATAAAACGCGGGGCGCGCTAATGAATCCTTCGATAAGGCGCATGTTAGGAATTAGCCCTGGTATGCCAAGGGACGCAGTCCCTCGGTGGATGTCTTTTCCAATTCTCAGGCTTGCCAAAGTGATCAACAATGGTCTTATCTGTCAGAAAATTCAAGCCAGTTCAACCCGAATGATTTGGGGCAGCGAAAAGCTGGCGAGTGTCGCGTTTTCTGCTACCGCAAGTAATGAATGGGCAGATGACGAAGCTAGCTATGTATTGACCGGGCAATTCAATTCAGATGTTGGCTCTATCATCGCACAAGAGCCTGGCTTGCTCTTAGGTATCTTGAAGTTTCGTGAGTCTTCAGGGGGAGAAATTTTCCGCCGCGAAATTGTGCAGCGCCTTGCAGCCGA
>JANONN010000468.1:0-5059 GCA_031420835.1 Ignavibacteriales bacterium
CTGAAGCTCGTGGCTATGCACCCCTTTTTCAACAGCCTGCTAAGCTGCCTCTACTTTTTGCTCGTTTTGAATGACAATTGTTGGATTTGCTTTTTGGGGAGGAACGGGCATTCCCTTTTCTTTCAGCAAACTAACGTGCTCGATCATTCCCCACTTTGCTTTGTAGAGGCAATCCTCTATGGAATGTCCTACTCCTGTAAACCCTTCGAGGTCTGGAGAATAGAACCCGAAATAGTCTGGCTCTTCAGTCGCTTCAATAACCAATGAGTAGCCTAAGAGAATCATCCTTCAATCCCTCCTATCTGTTTTGCTTTAAGCCCGCGCCTTTCAGGATGGCATGGCATGTACCGGTTGGAACCTCTTTCGATCCATGGTAATCAACTCTCATCAATTTATCCCAGCCCGGTTTCCCGTAGTACCTAATAGAACCCTTTTCCTTCACAATCTTAAAGCCATTTTCCTCCAGTAACCTCACCAACTCGCTGAATTTCATCCTGCCTGGTCACCCCGTGAGATATTATGTTTATGTTTTACAGAGTAATTATGACAAAGACTATCTCACGGGGTCAACTCGTTCTATCGCAAACGTAAAATCTTCCATCACCGGATTGGCAAGAAGCTTTTTGCACACTTCTTCCGTCACGCGTTTGGCTTCTTCCTGGTCCGCTACATCAATGTCCATTTCAATGACCTTGCCGATGCGGACATTCTGCGCGCTTCCGTATCCAAGCGAATGCACGCCATGTTCAACCGCCTTCCCTTGCGGATCGAGTATTGATGTTCTCAATGTTACAATGATCTTGGAATGGAACACTCAACTCTCCTAAATATCGATACTCGAAACTTCACTCTCCTCTTCCAGCCCATTCTCCGGCGAAACCAATCTCTGAATCCACTGAATCGTCGATCTCACAATTCCGTATGAAACGAAAGCGAGCAAGATCGGGAACAGGTATCTGCCGCTTGAAATCACGATAAGGGCAAGCGCCACTGAAAACGCAATGGCCCGCCACGGATGCGATCTCAAATCCTTGCGGGAGAATTTCGGAAGAGTAACATATCGGACGCGGCTTACCATCAACAAAGAAAGAACGATCACCAACGGAATCAGCGCATTTTCGGACCATCCGCGAAGACCATGTCCTTCAGTGTAATACTGAAGAAGAAAGGCGCACAGAGTGATCGCCTGTATCGGAACCGGCAATCCTTTGAAATGATCTTTCTCAAACCCAACAAGCTGCACATTAAATCGCGCAAGACGAATCGCACCGAAGATAAGCGGGAGAGAACTGAGAGCAATTCCGACGTTGCCGAGCTGTGAGAAGGAAGCCTGATACACGAGAAGAGAAGGCGCCGCGCCAAAGGAAACCACATCGGCAAGAGAATCCAACTCAACGCCGAATTGGCTTGAGGAACGAGTAATGCGCGCCATGACCCCATCGAGCGAATCGAACATCGCCGCCAAAACAATAAACCATGCGGCCAACTCGATCTGACCCTGACTGGCGTTGATGATCGACATGAAGCCGCAAAACACATTCAGCACAGTGAACAGGCTGGGCACCACTGCCCTTGTGACAATCATGTGGTTGTTCTCCAATCCCTGTTATTGAAATTCCGCTAACACGGTCTCACCCGCAACAGTTAGTTCCCCCACAGTGACTTTTACGACAGCAGTTTTCGGTACAAACACATCGACTCGTGAACCAAACTTGATCATTCCAAACCGTTCCCCGGCGCGGACCTCGTCGCCCGGGGTTAATGTACAAACAATTCTTCTGGCCACAAAGCCCGCGATCTGCTTAAAGAGGACTTTTCCGTGGGCATTCTCCATGCCGATGACAGTTTGCTCGTTCTTTTCGGACGCTTTATCCTCATAAGCGGCGAAATACTCCCCTTTAACGTAACGATAGTGGCCAACTTTACCGGATATGGGATTTCGATTGACGTGGACATTGAGCGGAGACATGAAGATACTGATCATTTGGGCATCTGACTTCAGATATTCGCCCTCACCGACATCTTTGACGACAATAACTTTACCATCGGCGGGAGAGATGACCAGCTTCTCACCGCGCGGCGTTTGCCGCTCTGGGTCCCGGAAAAAATTGATGGTGAATCCAAGCAGCGCCAGCGAAACCGCGATCAGGCCGTACCGAACGAACCTTGGCTCGATGAAGAGAATGGAGAGAAGAATAACGAGAACGGAAAGCCCTGCGATGGTGAAGAAAACGTCGTATCCGTAACGAGTAATCATAGAGTAGGAACTTCGTGAATGCTAATGATGGAAGCAGGAATCTGCGCGGGATGTCTTGGCGAGCAGTAGGAATGTGTTGGAGATTCTGTCGTCATTCAGGATCAAAGAAAGGTGAACCGCAGTGACAATTTGCTTAGAAGAGATCCTTTCTTTGGATTGTGGTAACTGCTCACTGTCCTGTTGTTGAACAAATCAGCCCGCCTTCGGCACGTCATTCCCGCGGATTTTAAGCGGGAATCTTTCCCTGCCAAATGTAAGATTCCCGACTACAGCTTTCGGGAATGAGGTTAACATTGGCGCTGTTGCATCGGCAGAAAGCATGCTGAGCAGCTACGGATTGTGAATGAAATGAAAAGGGCAAAGAGCGATTCGATTCTGGAAAAAAGATACCTACAAAAGCTCCGAAAGTCAAGAAAACGAGCTTCGTGTAGTCTGGACTCGATAGCCAAGCTACGGAGGATGAGGCCTTTGGTCCTTGCTTGCATTTTGTCTGGATTTTTTTACCTATTTGCGACAAATCTAGGGAGCCAACCATAATCAGGCAACTATAGGAAAGATTCTGTTCAAGAACAAAGAGCCAAACTTGAATGATCGTCATCCTTAGTCCCGACATAGGATGGGGATTTTCTTGTCTCTTCGGAACAAACTTTTCTTTTTGGAAAAGAAAACCCACCGAAATCAAACACGCGCGATGGTCTTACCTCCACACAAGCCGAAATTCTTGGCGGCCAACAATAGCAGCAACTCCATCTTTCATTGCTCTTGCGCCAAGAATGAAACGCTCACCATCGCTTGCCAACCCACAAGCAGTGATTTCGGCTCTACCCACTTCCCGCCAACACACATGCCACGATCATGTTATCGTCTCTATATCGGATCTAAGGGTCATGTTCAGTCGATCTTCCCAAGCACCATCAGTTGCCGCCGCGCCTGCTGATGGAAGGGATTCAGTTTCAGTGTCTGCTGGAAGTGTTCCGCTGCTTCATTATGCCTTCCATCTTCGACCAATCGGATGCCAAGCTCGTAGTGCACTTCTTCAAGATCGGGAAAGGCTTCAAGTGTCTGCCGGTAATAGGAGATTGCTCGCCAGAACGGCTTTGTCGGGCTGGCTGCTGCTTCGCTACTGTCTCGTTCGAGCATCTTCCCCACGGCAATGTGTGTGGCCTGATGTGAAGGGTCAAGCGCAAGGGCTTGTTCAAAAGAATGCCGTGCGTCATCATTCCTATCTTGATCAAAATGCACTCTTCCCAAATTGTAATGGGCGACAGCAAGCGTGGGATGGATGCGCAACGTTTCTTCAAAGTGATGCTGAGCCTCAGCTAATCTTCCCTTCCGGTGCAGCTCCCATGCAAGATTATGATGAGCAACCCAATTGTTCTCAGTAACGCTCAATGTATGTTCAAATAAGGTGATGCCATCTCGCCAATGTGAAACTTGATTCCATGTCACGACTGAGCAAGCGAGAACTGCCGCCAGTCCAGCAGCCGTAAGAACCGCCTGCCTGAACTTGAATCGTTCTAGAAGCTCACCGCTCCCCCATGCAATCATGACAAACAGTCCGGTGAGCGGGATGTAGGTGTAGCGATCGGCAAACGACTGAGCGCCAACCTGCACAAGTCCGATGACCGGCACGAGCGTTCCGAGATACAAGAACCAACCGACGGCGAGATACCGAAATCTTTTCATGCCCAAAACAACGAGAGCTGTGATGATGAGGAGAACTGTGGCAGCGATTACGCTCAGCGTTGTGATAGTCTCTCCCGTGTGCGGATAAAACACTGCAAGATCGCTCGGCCAAAACATTTTCCGAATGTATGTGATATACGAGATTGCTGCGTTGGACAATCGCATCGCCAATGGTGTTGATTCAACCGAAGAGACCGTTCCCCCGAAACTCTGAACACGCACCGTAATGTTGCTCACCGCTACCGCAATCACGAACAACCAGAACTTTTCCCACACCAGCGCCCGAAGAAGTGAGCCGCGACTTTTCCATTTCTTTGGAGGCGGATGTTCCCACGTTCCGACCAACTCCGGCTGCGAACTCTCAATCCGTCGGAGCGGCCAGTAGTCCAGCAAGAGCAAAACGAACGGAATCGTAACAAGCATCGGCTTTGAGAGTACTCCAAGCATGGCGAACAGAATAACCGGCACAAACTTCTTGCGGCTTGGACGCTCCACATAGCGTGCGTAAGTCCAAAGCGTCAGTGCGAAGAACAACATGCTCAACACATCTTTCCTCTCCGCCGCCCATGCCACGGACTCAACGTGCAGCGGATGAAGCGCAAACATCGCGGCAACAAAGAGGCTTTGCCAGAATCCGGCAGTCATTCTTGTGAACGCGACGAAGAGAACCACAGTGTTGATGAGATGAAGCAGAAGGTTGACCAGATGATGTCCAGTAGGATTCAACCCGAACAACTCATAATCTATCATGTGAGAGATCCACGTGAGCGGATGCCAGTTGGAAGCATGAGCGCTCGTAAACGCCCATCCAAGAGACTGAAGAGTCAGACCCTGCTGGACTGCCGGATTTGCGGTGATGTAACGGTCATCGTCATACGGAATGAAGTCGTGGTTCGCAACGCGAGCGTAAATAAGAAGGGTGAGAAAGGAAAGCGAAATGAGGATGAACGCTCTCTTACGCTTCGGCGAGCTCAGCCGAGCCGTTGCAGGGTCATAAACGATGTGATGAGGATCTGAATGGAACAATCTTGTGAACAACAGTTGAGGCAGGAATTCCCTTTATGAATTATTGACTGATGTTACGCCGTGCCTGCGGCAGGCAGGCAAAACAGGTAT
>JANONN010000469.1:0-7737 GCA_031420835.1 Ignavibacteriales bacterium
CCGGCACAGACTCCGGCGATCTTTTTCCCTTTTCGTGCGCGACGAAGTTCTCTCAGTGGCGGCATTATTGGGTTTCACAACTGTAAATAGAGGGCACAAAACAAAAAATGGGAAACCGGCCTGAACCAATTTCCCATTTCCTAAAACTCAACTTCAATCTTTCCCGCTTGGAAAGCAGCGGGACGTCCCGCTCAAGAGCGCGGGATTCAAGAAGCGAACACAAAGCGTGCAACCTCCATCCATTTTTTCATTTTTCCTTTTCAATTTTTCATTGCTTCGTGCGCCAACTCCGCCTTCGTCGTGGAAAAACGACTACGGCGGACAGGCAGGACTAACTTCCTTCTGCCGATGATAGATAAGCGGTCGGTGCGGGGAGCTCCCCTCCCCTTACCGCCCGCTTGTGCACCCACCCCGCCTTCACTGCGTTACGGCGGGCAGGCAGGACTCGCACTTTTTCATTTTTCGTTTTTCATTTTGCATTGTTTCGTGCACCCACCAGGACTCGAACCTGGAACCCACTGATTAAGAGTCAGTTGCTCTACCAATTGAGCCATGGGTGCGAAAGCCTATTCTTGTCTGATCCCGCTTTCACTTGAAGACAAAGCACGTATAAGCGGGACGCTCTCCGAAGGAGTCCTTCGGACAAAACGACAACTGCTCGCACAATGCACTCGCACGTCGTTTTGGCGATTGAGCCATGGGTGCACGGACCGATGCGCCTCAACTTCACCGGTTTTGTTGTGGGGGCGTTTGCTGTGGAGGTGTTTGCTGCGGAACGGCTGCAGGTTGCGACGTCGGCGGAAGTCCTGCCGCAGGTGGCACCGATTGAATCACGCTTTCCTTGACTTGATCCCGGCTCGGAAGCAGGAAATTAATCACCATCGCCAGCACAATGAAGATCGAAGCAAGGATCGTTGTTGTCTGGCTCAGGAAATCGGATGTGCGCCGAACGCCGAAAACCGTGCCGATATTGCTTCCACCAAACGAGCCGGCCAATCCTCCCCCCTTGCTCGCTTGCATCAGCACCACTATAATGAGGAAGATACTGATAATGATTTCTACGACCATCAAAAATGTGTACATAGGCTAACTCTTTCCATTAGAGAGAAAAACCCCATCGTCTGTGGGGTTCGGTCTTAATATATCACTCGGATGCATAAAAGGCAATCGGAATTCCTCTACGATTCTACAGTTTGCACGCCGGAGAGCTTCGTGTGAAGGTCGAACCCACTCGTGTCATCTCCATCGACGTCATATCCATTTCCGTAGCCTAACCAATTCCAATTCCGCACCAATGCAAGCCGATCTTTCGATTCCATCGTATTGAAGTCGGGGATCACGTTTTTGAGACCCGGATGTTTGTCATACTTTTCGGGATTCACAATCGAAAAAATATGCCACCGACCGTCACCGTCGTGGACTGACTCACGGTTTTGCCCGCCCAGCAGTGCATAGCCATTGCGGAATGAAACAGAGCCGCTCTTTATGAATCGCCCTTCATCCATGACCTTAATCGTTGCTGTTGGACAGAGGGTCGAGGCCTTCAAAAGAAAATCGCAAACCAGGAAGGCATTCCATTCGTTATCGGCCACTCGCGTAAACCCGCTTGCAAGGCAACCGTCGAAGTAACCACCCCACTTCACCAAGACGAGCCGGTCCGCTTCAAGCTGCACAATCGCCTCCTGTTCACTCAGCCCGCTCTTCCGGAGTTGATCATGACGCTGGCCTATGATCTCCCACACCGAGAGATTCAGGTTTGAGAATTCTTCCGTATTGGGAAACAGTACGTATCGCTTGAAGGCCAGCTTCCCAACGCTCCACGTGAACTCACTGTTGTACCAATGTTGCAGTCGCAGCACTTCTTCCCACTGCTCTTCTGAAAATGAGTTTTCTAACTTCTCTTCGATCTTGTAGATCAATCGTCTTCCCATGATCACACTCACTTTCGGTGAAGAAGACTTTGCACATACTTACCGAGAACATCGAATTCAATATTGACGCGATCGCCTACTTTCATCGTCCGGAAATTTGTTATTTCCATCGTTTGCGGGATAATAGAAACAGCGAAGCGATGCCCTCGTTGTTTTGCAACAGTGAGGCTCACGCCATTGACCGCAACCGAACCGACCGGGATGAGGAGTTTCGCGAACTTCCTCGGCACGACAAACCAAAACAGATGACTGCTCGATAACTGTTTCACCTTTTGGATCGTTCCAACCGTATCGACGTGCCCCAAAACGAAATGGCCCCCCAATCGCGTCGTTGGGAGAAGAGGCCGTTCAAGATTGAGAAGACTCTGCATCTCTACATCTGACAAGTTCGTTTTGCTCAACGTTTCCTCCACGGCCTGAACGTAAAACACTCGCCCCTTCTTCCGAATGACGGTGAGACAAACACCATCCACACTAATGCTATCACCCTTGCGGAGTCTGAGAGCAGTCTTCCTTCCCTCAATCCCAAACACAACACTGTCATTGGAGTGTGCGATGGATTTGACTATGCCCGTTTCTTCGACCAGACCAGTGAACATATCAGTTTGCACCTGTGAGTGAATCGTTAAGATTTCGTACCATACGTTGGATAACCTTCGATCAAGACATCCGAGCCGATTGATTTGATCTCTACGTTCGAAAGTGAAAGAGCCTTGTCAAGTGAAAGCCGCTTCGAGGGGGCGAAGTATTCTTTCCCACGACCCAGGAGTCGCGGCGCAACGAACGCATGCACCTTGTTGCACAAACCGGTTACGAGAAACTGAGACATAACGATTCCGCCTCCTTCGACAAGGATAGAAGAAATTCCTTCTTTCGCAAGGCGCTGGATAATTGCGCTCGGCTTCAATATCGGCCCTCCCCTCATGCCAATCACTTTTGCTCCTTTTTTCTCCAAGTCGTTCACCAATTTCCGCTTTGACTTCATGGCGGATTGGGAAGTGATGATAATCGTCGAGTCTGTTTCCGCTTTGAAGAGTTTCAATGAAGGTGTAATCGTTAGCCTCCCATCCAGAACGATTCGGATTGGGTTCCGTCCTTTGACGAGACGAACAGTTAGCAAGGGATTGTCTTTCATGGCAGTGTTGGCACCGATCAGAACAGCCTCGTACTCCGAGCGGAGACGATGTCCCACTCGTCTCGCCTCCTCACCTGTGATCCACTTCGATTTGCCCCGTGCATCCGCGATTTTGCCGTCGAGAGTCTGAGCAACTTTCACACCAACAAAGGGCTTTCGTGTTTTCATGTAATGAATGAATTTCTCGTTCAATCGGGACGCCTCTTCGGATAGCACTCCCGTCTCAACGGCGATTCCTGCAGAACGTAAGGCCTCAAAACCTTTTCCGGCAACCAGCGGATTCGGATCCTCGATGGAAGCTGCAACGCGGGCGATTCCGCCTCTTATGAGTGCGTCGGTGCACGGTGGGGTCTTGCCTTGATGAGAGCACGGTTCAAGATTCACATAAAGCGTTGCGCCACGTGCCTGCTCTCCTGCACTCTGTAGCGCATGAACTTCTGCATGCGATCCACCGAAGCGCTGATGAAATCCTTCCGCTACCACTCTGCCTTCCTTCACAATGATGCAACCGACCATTGGATTTGGAGTCACCCACAATGAGCCACGCTGCGCCAGATCAAGACAACGCTTCATGAGTTCTTCATCAATGTAGGCGGACTTCGTCATTTGCGGGCTATCGTGATAGGTGTGCTTAGAGTGGCGCGCAGAAGTTTTTGAGCGCTTGAGTTCTTTGCAACGATTTCAACCAGTCCACTGCTGCCGAGGATGAGACACGCCTTCTTCGGAGGTGCCTCAGCGTAATTCGAAATCCACGTTCCGACTCGCGTCCCTGCCTGTCCGGCAGGCAGGCGTCCGATGCGAAGCGCAGGAACGAAATCCTTGATCTCCCCTTTCGCTCCAATTCGGATGTTCGTGATCAAATTGCCGAAGCGATCAATGTGGAGGATCCTTGCAGTTACCTTTGGATTCTTGGAATCAACAAACTGTGGAGGAGGAACATCAAGAGTGGTGCACGGTGCATCCGCCGACCAGCTCTTTCCTTGTGAGAGTGCTGCGGCAACAGGAGCAAGGATGTCGCGGCCATGAAATGTGTTCGAATCACCTGCCACGTGAACTCCAGGCAGTCCGCGAATTACTCTCCCCACAACTCTCACTTCAATCGCTTCTTTCACGTTCTCTTCTCTCAAGACGAAATTCAAAAGTCCATTATCAGGAGCAAGGAAAATGTACTGGGACGTCTTAACGCAAACGATTCTACGGTTTGAGCCAACTCCGGGATCAACGACGCAAACGAAAATGCTTCCTTCAGGAAAATACTTGTACGATGCCCAAAGGAGATACCCGGCTTGAACGACGTTCTGTGGAGAGACATCGTGTGAAATGTCAACAAGATGAGCATGAGGAGCCGTTGAAAGAATAACCCCTTTCATCGTTCCGACATACTGATCGCTCACACCAAAGTCTGTAAGAAGGGCAATGACTGATGCCAAAGGCATGACTTTGTCACCTTGGATGAGAACCTCTTACGGGGGTAAAGAATCTGGAAGTATAGATAGCGCCTAAAGATCGTAAAAGCTACACTAGCCTAGCGCTCTTGCCGGTCTTGGCCGACTTGTAGATGGCGTCAACAACGCGCATGCGGTGAATTGCTTCCTCGCCCGTCGAAATGAACTTATGCAACCCGCGCAGTGAGCCGACCCAATGTCGCAGTTCATTCTCGTACGATTTGCGGTAAAGCGACTGCGGAGTTTCGGTCGAAGCGGGAGCGACGTTCACAAGATTTCCGTGCATCTTCTTGAGAATACGGAAAGGATTGAGCGAGCCGCTTCCTTCCGTGCCAAACACATCGCAGTAGAAGAAATCTTGCGTTGACTCAAACGACCAGCTCGATTCAATGGTGATGGTTGATTCATTCTTCATCCGAATGAATACCACCGAGGAATCTTCAACCCCTTTCGTGTTATGGGAGTAGTTTGCCGCAATCACTTCATTCACGGCGGGATACCCCATCATCCAGAATGCGATGTCAAACATGACAATCCCAAGATCGAGCACCACGCCCCCACCAGATTGTTCCTTGCGTGTGAACCAGGGGTTCGCCACGCTGATCCGTTTGAACCATCCTGCCTTTGCGTAGTAGATCTTCCCAAGTTCTCCACCCTCGATGAAGCTTCGCAAGATCATCGCGTCGGGGCGGAACCGGCTGTTCATTCCAACCATCACTTGTCGCTGATGTTTCTTCGCCGCCGCAACGATCTCCGTGGCTTCCTTTTCTGTTCTTGCAAGCGGCTTCTCGACGAGTACATGTCGCTTTTGTTGAAGCGCCGCAATGGCAATCTCCTTGTGGGCAAACGTGGAGGCACAAACATCCACGCCGGCGAGATCATCTTCTGCTTCCAGCATCTCTTCGTAGTTGTCGTACCATCGCGGGATGTTAAACTTCTCAGCGATGAATCGCGCTTTGGCTTTTTCCATGTCACACACCGCAATGACTTCAGCGTCGGGAAGTTTGGTCAGGATGGGGAGATGAATTGTTTGCGCGATATTGCCGAGTCCCACGACCGCAATGCGAGCTTTTTCCATGATAGGAGACGAGGTCAGGTTTCAACCAATTGGTAGGCTGTTGTTCCGGTTCTCGATGTCAGAAATTCCTTCGTCACTTCGGCGATCCCCACACCATCGAGCCTCAGCATCGTGTGGAGTTCTCCGGGCGTTCCATGATCGATGAATCGATCCGGGATACCGTGTAATTTCACATGAATATTTGCCGCACCGATGTCTTGAAGCTCTTCGAGCACCGCAGAACCAAATCCTCCCTTTACAACATTGTCTTCCACCGTTATAATAGAATCGAATCGGGCAGCGATAGAACGAATCCTATCAGTATCGAGTGGCTTCACAAATCTCATGTTCACGACTTCGGCCTCAATTCCTTCTTTCGACAGAAGATCGGCTGCCTTGAGAGAGTTTGGAACCATGTTCCCGATGGAAAGGATTGCGACATCTTTCCCGGGTCGAACAAGTTCGGACTTACCAATTTGAATTGCTTGGAACCCCGGCCTAACCGGAACACCAAGTGCATTTCCGCGTGGATAGCGCAACGCGATGGGACCTTTTTTGTAGTCGACGGCGGTGAAGAGCATGTCGCGCAGTTCCTGTTCATCTTTTGGAGCCATGACGACCATGCCGGGGATGCACCGCAAATAGGCAAGATCGAACGCACCGTGATGGGTCGGCCCATCAGCGCCAACGAGTCCGCCACGATCCATGACGAACACGACATGCAGATTCTGGATCGCGACATCGTGAATGATCTGGTCGTACGCACGCTGCAAGAACGTTGAATAGATTGCGACGATGGGGATGTACCCTTGCGTCGCAAGTCCGGCAGCGAACGTTACGGCGTGTTGCTCGGCAATCCCAACATCGAAGAACTGATTGGGAACTTCTTTTTGCAATGCCTTCAGCCCAGTTCCATCCGGCATGGCGGCTGTAATTCCAACTACTTTCGGATTCTGTTTGCACACTTCTACGACAGCCTTACCGAGAATTTCTGTGTAGGATGGCGGCGCATCGTTTTTCGGAGAGACTCCGGTGATCTTATCGAACGGGGTGACACCATGAAGCCGCGTCGCTTCTTTTTCCGCCGGAGCGTATCCTTTTCCCTTTTCTGTGATTGCGTGAATGAGGATCGGGCCATGAAGGTCTTTCACATGACGAAGAACCTCAACGAGCTTCACCACGTTATGTCCATTGAAAGGACCGAAGTAACGGAAGCCAAGCGCTTCGAAGAGCATACCCGGTGTAATGACAGCCTTCACGCCTTTTTCGACTTTCTGCGCAATAGTGCGGAGGCGATCGCCAAAGCTATCAAGCTTTCCTGTCAAATCCCAAACACTCGCCTTAAACTTATTGTAGGTAGGATGCATCAACACTTCATTAAAATAGTTGTGAAATGACCAGAGATTCGGGTGAAGCGAGGAAAGCGAGATCATTTGATTATCGTTCAGGATGACGATAAGGTCTTTCTTGAGTACGCCTGCGTTGTTCAGTCCTTCGTATGCCATCCCGCCGGTGAGAGATCCGTCACCAACGATTGCGACGACCTTGTAATCTTCCTTTGAATAGTCGCGCGCCGCTGCCATTCCAAGCGCCGCCGAAATTGCGGTGCTCGCGTGCCCAGCGCCGAAGACATCGTAATCGCTTTCGACCCGCCTCAAGAATCCGCTGATTCCATTGAGCTGTCGAAGCGTCAAGAATTTATCCTTGCGACCGGTGAGCAACTTGTGTGGATATGCTTGATGACCGGTATCCCACACGAGCTTGTCGTGCGGAGTATTGAAGACGTAGTGGAGCGCAACAGCAATCTCGACGGAGCCTAATCCGGCCCCAAGATGTCCCCCCGTTTTTGAAACGGCATCAACGAGGAACTCCCGCAACTCCGTGCAGACAGCGCGAAGGTCTTTCACATCAACCTTGCGGAGGTCTGAAGGATCGTTGATCCTATCAAAGTATTGGAAATGCAACTCACTCATGCTCACTCATCCGTTTCCATGTCACGAAGTGATGCCTTCGGCATCTGTTATTTCAAATTCCCCGTTGAGATTCTTGGAGAGTTTCTTGAGCTTCAACTCGACGGTCTTCAATTTCTCCCCGCAGAATTTCGAAAGCTCGACGCCTTCTTCGTACAGTTCGACTGCGTCGTCAAGGGAAATCTCCCCCTGTTCAAGG